>CALZHO010000022.1 GCA_945787425.1 uncultured Bacteroidales bacterium | reverse complement strand
GGGTTATCAAATCTCATCAACAATATAAATTAGCCGTTGTTGAAAACTTGTTTATAACCACTTTTTCAGTTTGAAAATCATCAAGATAGCCAAGGTAAAAACTATCATCATCATAAAGGCAAATGGATAACCTAACTTCCAATGCAATTCAGGCATAAAGTCGAAGTTCATACCATACATACTGGCAATCAGCGTAGGTGGAAGGAACACCACATTCACAACGGTGAAGATTTTGATAATCTTGTTTTGTTCAATATTAACAAGACCAAGGAAAGTATCCTGTAAGTAGTCCAGACGGTCGAAACCAAAACGCGTATATTCGAAAAGTGAATTAATATCCTTGATAATCATTGTGAGGCGTGGTTGTAGTTCCGTTGGGAAGAAGTCGCACTTGAGGAAGTTGCTAATCACGCGTTGTTTATCCATGATGTTCTGACGGATAATAGTGACTTTTTCCTGAAGGTCCTTGATTTGGATAAGTACCTCTTCGTCCACTTGGCCGGAAGCATTGATTTCACCAGAAAGTTTGGTGATGAGGTCTGTGGTATCCTCGATCATATCCGCATCTTTTTCAACACGCGTCTCCATAAGTGATACAAGCACATGGTAGCCCGTAGGGAAATTGCGCGTATTCATCAGCATTTTCTTGACCGTCTCGTTGAAACTGGCAAGTTCAACGTCGCGAGTGGTGACAAGAATACTATTTTTGAGGATAAAGTTGACTGGTTCTGTCTCAAAATTATCGCGGAGGAAGTTGGAGTTGGCTACGATGGAATCGTCCGTCTGTATATAACGAGACGACATCTCAATCTCTTCCATTTCTTCGTCATCCTGAATGTCAATTTTAAGGAAGTCCTCCAACACACCCTCTGTCTTGTCACTAACATCCAGCAAATCAATCCAAATAATATCTTTCTTATCAAGACTACTGAGGATATTGACGCTGCGGCCTACCTTGATTTTATCTTGTTTATCTATGTCTCTATAGAATATCTTGAATTCTGCCATAATTCTTGCCTTTAAACTTTAAACTATAAACTTTCAATTTTTTTTGTGAGTGCGATAAATTCCTCTACACTCAGTTGTTCGGGGCGCTTCGTGAAGATGGGTTCGTTGAGGATAGGATTATCTTTGCCGACTATTCCCATCAACGAATTGCGCATCTGCTTTCGGCGTTGGTTAAATGCTGTCTTAACTACGTTTTTAAACAGCGCCTCGTCGCAGCCCAATCCTTGGCGGTTGTTGCGAGTCATGCGAATAACCGCCGACTTTACTTTCGGCGGAGGGTTAAACACATGCTCATCCACGGTGAAAAGATATTCTATATCGTAGTACGCTTGCAGCAGTACGCTGAGAATACCATATGCTTTTTTACCTGGCTTACTGGCGATACGCTCGGCTACTTCCTTCTGAATCATACCTGAGCAAATAGGGATACGATCCTTATATACAAGCACTTTGAAGAAAATTTGACTACTGATATTATACGGATAATTGCCGATTACACAGAATTCTCCATCAGGGTAAATCACATTCAGGTCCAATTTCAAGAAATCGCCCTCTATCAAATGCAACTCAGGGTACCATTCTTTGAGGTACGCCACACTCTCCCTATCGATTTCGATAGCGGTAGTCTGCAATTTAGGATTCTTCAGGAGATACTGCGTCAGCACACCCATGCCAGGACCAATCTCTAAGACACGGCCTGCTGTAATGGTTTCAGCAATTCGTTGGGCGACACTCAGGTCCTTCAAGAAATGCTGACCCAAAAATTTCTTGGCTCTTACTTGTTGCATTTTGCTGGTGATAGTCGTCCATAAATGGTTATTTTTGGTTAATAATATTCGGCAAAATTTGCATAGTCGCAAATTTTTGAGTACCTTTGCACGCCGATTTGTTTATTTTCGGCTGCAAAATTACAAATTTTATTTCATAAATGCAAACATTAGCCCAAATAATTACCAAAATAGTCGATTTTTTCTATCGACCATTTCGTAATTACATACCTCATCAGCTATTTCGCTATGCTGCCTGCGGCGGTGGAAACATGGTGCTGGACTGGGTATTGTATTTTTTCATTTACAATTTTGTAGTAGGGCATGAATTGGTGTATATCTCCTTACCTTTTAGTTTTAACTTTTCACCTTTCAGTTCTCAAATCTGCCTCACACCCCACATCATGTCGCTGCTGATTGTATTTCCAATCACACTGCTGACTGGTTTTTGGCTGAATAAATATGTGACTTTCACCCAATCTTCACTCCGTGGATATAAACAACTCTGGCGATATATATTGATTGTAATAATCAATCTGTTGGTGAATTATTTTGGATTAAAACTTTTTGTAGAAGTTTGTGGTATTTATCCTACGCCATCCAAGATGATCGTGACTATTATCACAGTTGCAATAAGTTTTTTTGGACAAAAATACTTCTCATTTAAGAAGTAAAGTAAACATAATTATTAACATTTGGGGTGCCTCACTTCTTTAGGCTGAGATCATACCCATAGAACCTGCACAGGTAATTCTGTAGAGGGAACAAATGAAAAAATCTATCTTTTTGGCGGCTTACGTAGCTGCTTGTAGTGTTGCATTTGCCAACACCGACACACTCACTTTCGTTCGCGAATTGGACGAAGTAGTAGTTAACGCGCCTGTAGCGCAAGTCACTAACAATCACACTGCTCTCACTCGTGAGCAACTCAACCAGAGCAACACAGGGCAAAACCTCCCCTTCTTGCTTTCTTCCACGCCTGCGCTCGTTGCCACCAGCGATGACGGATTGGGTATTGGCTACACCTATTTCCGTATCCGTGGAACCGATCACACCCGTATCAACATGACCCTCAATGATGTGCCACTCAACGACAGCGAGAGCCAAACTGTCTTTTGGGTCAATATGACCGACATGGCCAGCAGTATAACCTCGCTCAATGTCCAACGCGGTGTAGGCACATCCACCAACGGTAGCGCCTCCTTCGGTGCCAGCATCAACATGTCCACCTCGGCAAAGCCGACTCAACTCGCCGAAGGCGCTCAATCTGCGCAAAGCGCACACGACCGTAGCTCCGCTACCATCTCCTTCAACGGCGGTATGTACAACACCTTTCGCGAGATGGTCGATGCCCATATCGTACTGCCGAACCGTTGGCGTGCTAATGCTCGATTCTCCAAGGTCAACTCCGATGGCTTCCTCTACCGCACTGCCTCCGACCTCTACTCCTACTACGGCGACCTCGGTTGGTATGGCGCTAAGACAGAAGTCGTTGGTCGCTTCTTTGGCGGAAGCGAGAAGACAGGCATGGGTTGGGATGGCGTGGATTATAACACTGCCTATGGCATCAACGGCTCCGACCGTCGCTACAACTCTGCAGGCGAATACACCACAACTGCCGCAGACGGCTCCGACTCTACTGCCTACTACCCCAACCAAACCGACAACTATGCCCAGCAGCATGCTCAATTATCTATCCATCATCGCTTCACGCCCCAATGGTCACTCTCCGCTACTGCCCACTACACTCATGGCGCGGGCTACTGCGAGCAATACAAACGCAAAAAACTATCCTATTGGGGTCTCCCTTATTCGCACGAAGCTTACGGCATGTACCGCAAGCAGCTCGACAACCATTTCTTTGGCGGCGTAGTGGCGGCTAAGTATATTTCTGAGCCAGTAGATGTGCAGTTTGGTGGCGCAGCCAATTACTATATGGGTGACCACTTTGGCACGCTCCACTACCTTGAGGACTCGCTCATCATCCCCATCAACTACGAATACTACCGCAACAACGCCCGCAAGACCGACGCCAATATCTATGCCAAAGCCAACTGGCGTATTATCAATCGCGCACAAGAGCAACTCTCGCTCTATGCCGACCTACAATACCGCTATGTGCGCTATGAGCGCAATGGTCTCAACGATGAAGACATGACCAACCTCCCGCTCAAAGTGGACTTCCATTTCTTCAACCCCAAGGCGGGCTTGACGTACCAAAATCGCGGTCACTTGCTCGCTGCTTCCTTCGCCATCGCCAACCGAGAACCAAGTCGCAACAACTACAAGGAGAATGTCCTTTATGATGCCTCCACGGGCGAATACACAGGCCTGCCTCATGCCGAACGCCTTTATGACTACGAACTGGGGTACACCTACTCGCATCCGCGCTTTGCTATTGGCGCCAACCTCTATTTCATGGACTACGACAACCAACTCGTGCTCACAGGCGAGTACAACGATGTGGGAGCGTATAAGACCAAGAATGTCAAGGACTCGTATCGTATGGGAGCAGAAATCACGGCGGGCGTGAAAATCACCAATTGGCTGCGTTGGGACGCTAATCTCGTGGCATCGCGTAATAAGATTCTCAACTACCACCAGTATATCAACCTCTACGACGACCAAGACAACTGGCTCGGGCAGGATTCTGTGGTAGGCACTACTACCATTGCTTTCTCGCCTACGATTACTGCTTCCTCTCTCTTTACTTTTGATATAGCAGGTTTCACAGCTACGGTGCAAACCAATGTGGTGAGCAAGCAGTATCTTGACAATACCCAGGACGAGAACGCCATGCTCCGTGCATATTCTACCACGAACCTCAATCTCCAATACCTATTGCCAATAAAGAAGTCCTTCCCTTCAGGGGAGGATTTAGGAGAGGCTCGCCGATACCCCGAAATCCGCCTTTTGTGCCAGATTAACAATATCTTCAATGCCAAGTATGCCAATAACGGTGGTGCGGAGGCCAGTCGATTCATGGACGGCAGTCGTTGTTGCTGGTACTACGCCCAAGCTGGCATCAATGTCCATGCAGGATTCTCTATAACCTTCTAATCGGTTACAGTTTCACCCTCAATAGTGCGTGCACGTCCGTGCGCGTACTATTTTTATTGTGCTCTACTGCCCATGCTTGTTGATAGATGGTCTCGCTCACGCGCAGATAAAGCGAAAACGTATCATTATTCTTATACTGTGCATTCAGCCAAAACCGTCCGCCCAACCCATAGACATTGGGAATAGAGTAGGCATACAGCACGTCATTTTCGTAAGCATAAATGCGGTTGTTCCACTCGCGCGCATCGAAGGCCTGCGCGCGCATTTGCAATACAATAGGTAGGGTAGGAACATGGTATTCCACATCTTGCAGCAACGATATTCCATAATTCCACCCATCTGTTTTCACTATATTCGCATTTATCTGCGTGCGAAAAACCCAGCCGTGTAGGCGATAAACCAACCGATACCGTAGCGCATACGTATCCTTGTCCACTTGTCGCCTTGCCCGCACGCGCCAGTTCATGTCATAGGTCATGTTCGGTATAAAATCCGCCTGGGCCATCACATCATACCCCTCGCGAAAAGCATCCACATATGCCGCCAATCGCCATTTGGCAAATGTCCGTACATCTACACCCAAGTAAAATCCATTTTCATCATTCAATCGGCTTTTCTCTGAAAAAGCATAAGCATATGGGTTGTCAAAATAAGGCGAATAATAGCGGTATAGAGCCAATATATTCACATCCGATATGGGTGTAAAATTCATTCCCACTATTCCGCCCCATCCCCAACGCTTACCCTGCGTTGCAGCTATTTCACCCCACAAATCCACTTTCCCCCAATTATACCGCGCATTTACACCTACCACCGACTGTGCATCTGTACTATCACTATATATATTTTCTATCGCCGTCACGCCTACTTTTAGTTTTTTCCATTTGGCCGTCGCATTCACACCCACCAAGTGATGCCATACGCTATCCTTTTGTTGGTCTATCGAGTACATCGCCGACACCTCTGCCCAACCCCAACGCAAGGTCGTTCCTATGCCGTGAAACGCCTGATAATCATCGCTCACAGAGGTAAACTTACGCACGCCTTCTCGTGCATTCATACCCGAACTCATCCACCTATTTTTGCCCATCTTAAAGGGCGAACCAATCACCAATCCCTGACCAAAATTCGCCTGAAAATTACCAACCGACAGGTTCTTGATACACCCGATGTCTTGCAACTGCACAAAAGCACCATACTGCATCTGCTCCCATGCCCCGCCTGTTGGGCGACATATTGTCAGTCCTGCCTGCACTTTCTTTTGATAATCAAATCGATACCTTAGTTTGCCATACATCGGATCATTCTCATAATCCTCTATATTTCGTGCATCTGCGCGCAGCGTTATCTCATGCTTTGCATAGTGAAAAACCTCCCGAAAATACATATCCTTGCCTTTAACCTCTAACCTATCACCTTTCACCTCTACAAACGGCAGCAAATTGCGGATATCGTAGTCTTTCAAACTATGAATCAATTGCAGGTCATACACACTCACAAACGCATGCTGGTATTGGTATAGCAAAATATCATCAATCTGCTCATCCGTCAACCAACACAACTGACCCAATTCCTCCGCATTAGTCTGATTCAAATCAATAGGGTTTTCTGCTATCTCCATCAGTTGCTCTGCCACATCATCCATCGCTATTCCATATTCCGCCAACTGACCATATATATCTTCCAATATATCTGCCAACTGATACTGCTGCGCCCAACTGCTCATGCATACCAACCATACTATGCCAACCACTCTCCATCTCATATCTTCACTCCTATCCTTCCTTGACACGTCACGCCCAACAATGGGTGCAACTCAAAGTTCGCATCCAATCGCAGTCTATCCCAAGTAACAGCCACACCCATGCAACCCACCAACTGCTGCTGATAATACACGCCCACTTTCACCACCAATCGCTCAATCGCCTGCCATTCCACACCCGTAGCGATACGATAGGTATTGTTCACATCATAGTCTGCCTGCACCGACCAGTGCAAAACCTCTTTCCATCGATAATCCAAGCCCAACGAATAGATGGCAGGCAATCTACGCCGCACCTGATCATCTATCGCTATCGTCTGCATAAACGGATTAAAACCATGCACACCAATCGTCAGTTCTGGCAACACATTCACTGCCACACCTATTTGCGGAATAAACGTACCTCTGTACCCCAATTCATCGCCACAATACAGCGTCAAGTAGTTGGCTTGCAATCCTATAGAAAACCTACCAAACGATCGCGCCAATGCCACACCCGCCATCATCTCCTGATACTTCGCATATCCGAAAAACGCGTATCCCACACCCACATTCACATACTCATTCGTATATCCCACTTGCAGCATAGCCGTGTTTAGCGAGGGCAAAAAATACCTGTTCTCATATTGCGCTGCCAACTGCCACCCTACGTCTTGTACCAGCGAAGCAGGGTTATGAAAACAAGTCCAGTTGTCGGTTCGCGCAGTTTGCATATTGGCAATATTCGCCGAAGTGGGCAACACATTGCTCACCTGACCGCTTACTACACCTACCAAGCACAGAAGAAAAAACAATATGACGAGTTTTGTCCTCAAAATCGCCCACAAAGATACAGTATTTTACGCAAATACGCAAAACTCTTAGCCATTTATTTGCTAATTACATATTTTTTTTGTACCTTTGCGGGCGATTTGTATTTATCCATGAAACCAAACAAACCATACCTTCGTATTTTCAATACGCTGCTCATCCTTGCTGCGTATGGTTATTTGGCATATCGTCTCATCATTTTCGACGATTATTCATCCTTTCTCGATGCCTTTCGCACCAGCAACATCGGTCTCTGGCTCACCCTCCTCACCACCCTTCTGCTCATGCCCCTCAATGTTATAGCGGAAGCGGGCAAATGGCGTCTGCTGCTTCGCAAAACCGAACCCATGACCATCTGGGGTGCTCAGCGCCAAGTCTATTACGGCTATGTCGGCGCTTTCATCACGCCATACCACGCAGGCGATTATCCCGCTCGTGCTATGCTCCTCAAGGACAAGGGCAATTTCTCCGCAGCCGTCGGCCTTGGTCTCGTCGGTACAGTGGCTCTGCTCGTCGTCGAACTCATCTTCGGTATTCCTGCCACATGGCTCTTTGTCAGCTACCATCCTGCTATCCCCATGCAGTATTTCGCTGTAGCGTTCATCATCTTGGTGCTCCTGCTCAGTTTCTTGCCTCACATCGTGCGCTATCTCTCTCGCCACGAGTGGCACAACACCCAGATGCGCCAGCTCTCCCTTGCGCTCTCGCATATATCCTATCCGCTCTTCATGAAGACCATCGCTTGGTCCATGCTTCGCTATATCATCTGGGCACTCCAACTCGCCCTCACGCTCCATTTCTGCGGCGTGGACATGACCCTCGTGCAATACATGATCGCCATCCCATTCTACTACATGGTGGTGGCCATCTTCCCATCCATACCTGCGGCTAATATCGCCATCCGTGGCACTTGGTCGCTCATCATCTTCGGTGTCTTCAGCTCCAACACAGCCGGCATAGCCCTTGCCGTCGCACTCATCTGGCTCATCAACACCGTCCTGCCAATGCTTATCGGTTCCATTCTCTACCGCAACGGCAAAACCAAATAAACAATTCTACACAACACTAACAACGCTAAACAATATTAAACAACCCAATCATATGAATCTATCCTTTTCAATCAACTACCAAGCGCAATGGGGACAACAGCTCGCTGTTCTCTACGCTGCGGATGCGGACATCACTACCGCATCGCCTGTGACTCTCCCTATGGACTGCCACGGCAACTCTGAGTGGTCAACTCAAGTCACCCTCAGCGACATCCATAAGTACATCTCTTACTGCTATGTAGTCCTTGACGAACAAGGCAACATCCTCCGCCGCGAGTTTATGCCTCACCTCCTCGAGTGCCAACCGGGCAATATCGTGCTGCGCGACCTCTGGCAAGACAAGGACCGTTCTCTCTTCGCTTCTAAGGTCTTCAGCCAAGTGCTCTTCGCACACCGTGCGCCTGTAGCCGCTAAGAAAGCTACTGGCAACATCACCCTCAAGGTCTCCGTACCTCGCCTCGAACGTCATCAGGGTGTGGCTATCATGGGTAACATCGCCGCTCTCGGCGAATGGGATCGCACCAAAAAACTCCCTATGAGTAACCAGCCTTTAACCTCTAACCTTTCGCCTTTAACCTCTGCATATAATGCAGAATGGACCGCCACTTTCCACGCTAAACTCGGCTCTGTAGTGGAGTACAAGTATGTCATCTACGACCTCCAATCGGGCGACATCGTGGACATGGAGTGGGGCGAGAATCGCAAGATTTGGGACGTTCAACGTGCTAAGCATTATGTCATCTCCGACTCTCCTTTCCGCTACACACAAGCCAACTGGAAGGGCGCAGGCGTAGCGGTGCCAGTCTTCTCTCTCCGCTCGGAGAACGGCTTTGGTATTGGTGAGTATCAAGACCTCAAGCTCCTCGCTGACTGGGCTGTTGCTACAGGTCAAAAGATGATCCAGACCCTCCCAATCAACGACACCACCCTCCGTCATAACAACCTTGACTCGTATCCATACAACGCAGTCAGTGTCTTTGCCCTCCACCCAATCTACCTCAATATCGAGAAGATGGGCACCCTCACTCCTGCTCAACTCAAGAAGTACCGCAAGACCCAAGAGGAGTTCAATGCCAAGACTATCGCAGACTACCAATGCGTGTATGACGAGAAGATGAAGTACTTCAAAGCGCTCTACAAGGCCGACAAAGCTACTCTCTTCGCTTCCGACGAATATAAGACTTTCCTCGCTGCCAACGAGGGCTGGCTCTTGCCTTACGCAGAGTTCCTCTCTAAGCGCGACAAACAACCTAAGGATTTCTACTGCTACCTCCAGTTCCACGCCGACAAACAACTCCGTGAGGCAGTGGACTACGCACACTCTGTAGGCGTGGCTATCAAGGGCGATATACCTATCGGTATCTCTCCTGACTCTGTGGATGCTGCCACCGACCCACAACTCTTCAACCTCTCTGCTTCGGCGGGTGCGCCACCCGATGACTTCGATGCACGTGGTCAGAACTGGGGTTTCCCAACCTACAATTGGGATGTTATGGCTCAAGACGACTACCACTGGTGGAAGTTCCGTTTCACCAAGATGGCGGACTACTTCGATGCCTATCGTATCGACCATATCCTTGGCTTCTTCCGTATCTGGCAGATGCGCAAATCCGATGTTTGGGGACTTTGCGGACACTTCTCTCCTGCTATGCCTTATTCGCTCCAAGACCTGTGGAACATGGGTGTGAAGCTTGATGAGGACCGCCTCACCAAACCATATATCCGCGCTCACTTCCTCGGCGAAGTCTTTGGCTATGATACCGAGTTTGTGAAGCAAAACTTCCTCCTCACCAACGACGGTAATATCTACTACTTCCCTGAGCACCTTGACACCCAACGCAAGGTTCAGCAGTACTTCCTCGACCCTGAGCACCGTGCTGCGCTGGAGGGCAAGTGCAATATCGATAATGTCCTCAATGGCTTGCTCTATCTCCATTGTGAGATTCTCTTCGTGCGTGACCAGAAGAACCCTTCTATGCTCCACCCACGTATCGCCATGTATCAGTCGCATAACTTCAGCGAGTTGTATGCCGACCAACGCCAACTCCTCATGGACATCCACAACGACTATTTCTACCACCGCCACACTTCTTTCTGGCGCGATTCAGCTATGAAGAAACTCCCTACGCTCATCGCTGCTACCGACATGCTCTGCTGCGGCGAGGACCTCGGTATGGTGCCATCCTGTGTGCCTGATGTCATGCACCA
>CALZHO010000021.1 GCA_945787425.1 uncultured Bacteroidales bacterium | reverse complement strand
AGCTTGCTGACCGTACTTAGCATTGAAGGCTGCCGTATAAGTGAAGAACGCATCTGTATAGATACCTTTGGTTGGGCAGGTGCGTTGATCGCGGCTGTCGTAAGTCAAGCCCAAACGTAAGTATGGGTGCCAACCGCCGAGTGCCTCATTCTTGTCAATGATACCCCATTTCACGTATTTCTCATACATCCCCTCGATGTTCTTATCCATCGCTTTTTGTGCATAGCGGTCGATAGCAGGGTCATAGACATTCTTCTTGCCATTGAGCATGTCAATATCGCATTCGTCAATCATGTAGCCGAGCACACCAAGACCTGCATTCCACTTGATATTTTTCCAAATAGTACCCTCTATGTCGGCAGCAAAGCGGAAAAGGTCGCGTTTATATTTATAGAACGCGCGCGATTGGTAGTCCTCAAGCACCCCCATCTTAGCAGGGTCTTTCTTCCACTTGTGGAAATCTTGGTTATAAACCGACTGATAGCCATTGAAACCATAGAAATCGCACATAGCGTCTGGTTGATAAGTAGCATCAAGGGTCAGACGGTGCTTGGGAATCAAGTACTTGCTATCATAGTTCACGCGGAAGATACCATAGTTCTTGGTGGTATAAGCCGCCTCTGCATAAAGCGAGTGGATATACTCAGGGTACTGCGAACCATCGCCATAGTAATAGATATTGGTCAGAGCACCGCCTTGGAAACCCAAGTCTGCATCAAAAGCCACAGATGGCAATATGCCGAAGTTCCAACCTGTCTTAATCTTGCGACCGAGCGAGTCCACTTGTTGGACTTTCTCCTTCTTGGCTGCTTGCATTGACAATGTCAATAAAGCTGTAAGTATCAATATAATAGTTCGTTTCATATTCTTTGTCTCTAAACACTAAACAGTAGCTCGCTCTGCGAGCGTTCACTAAACACTAAATACCGCCCAATATCCAAGCGAGTAACGCACCGAGGTAGGTACCAGCGGCATAGCCGACCAGTCCAACTACAATACCCGAAATGAGGACTTTCTTATTCTTCATTGCGCCTACAATAGGTGGCACGAATGGAGGTGAGCAGAGCAATCCTACTTGGCTCACGCAGAAAAGGTCGCCACTGACTTTAGCAATTCGGCAGAAAATCAAGTGCAGTGCCATAGACATGAACATAATCCATAGCACAAAGCCACCGATATAGAGTGAAGCACCATTTACACTATTGATGTCGAACATAGACGCTACTATCACGCTGAAAACCAAGATGAAGAACATTCCCAGTTCGAAGGTCTTAGGCAACTCGCGCACCTTCTTGAAGAAAGAGGCGATAATCGCCAAAGTGGTGATAGTGAGGATAACAACCAGTTCGTTGAGTGTGCCTGTGATGAGTAATGCCAGACCTGCACCTATAGCAAGGAAGAGAACACTCAAGCCCAAACCTTTGAGCATGCCCCAGAAGTTTTTCTTCTCCAGCATGCCGTGGTAGTTCTCCACATCAGCAGTCTCTACGTTCTCTTCATCGGTACGACCCTTGTGGGTTATATCCTTGAAAGGCAGAAGTTTGCGGAAGATCTTGTAGCCACCACCGAGTAGGAAGAATATATAAGGTGTAGTGATTACCATCTCAAAAGCAAGCACAATAGCCATTACGGATTTGTCCACACCGAGCGATGCACCAAGTGCGTTGAAGTTCATTGTCCCACCCGTATAGATACCTGTCATCATACCCGACACTCTGGCTGGCTCAGGAATATGGTTGCGGAAGATGAAATAGCCCGACACTACGGACACGAGCACCGCAAGCATACCACCTGCGAGTGCCCAAGCAGTTTTAGGCAGGGCTTTGGTCCACAACTTAAAGTCGCAGTTGAACAGCATCAATGGAATAGCCAGAGGCACTGCCACATTCATCATCATAGATTGCATTTTGCTGAAGGACACTGCTACTTCAGGATCTTGAAAATGGAATACACCACAGAGCGAAGCAATGATGCCCACTGCGTATGCAAGTACTACAGTACCAATCTTTTGCACGATTGTCCAACGCTTAAAACCCTCTATAATCAACAGAGGTGCAAGCACATAACATGCTAAAATAATGTAAACTTTTGTCATGATTATTTTGTTTCTTCAGGTTTATTCAATTTACGTGCAAGATACATATACTCTTGCAAGAACATCCAGAAAGGCATTGTGATAAAGCCCGTTAGAGGGATGATAATCAGTTGCCAAACGAACTGCACGGAGTTGTGGAAGGCAGGGTCTTTGATTGCCCAACGGATAATGAGCCAAGCAAGCCAAAGCGGTAAGGTGATGACACCAGCCACCAATGCGAGAGGCGACATGAGTACGAGCATCAAGAGCAACAACCACTTAGGCATGCGGTGTTTGGGAAACCAGTTCTTGTGCGCAGGACGATTCTTGCTAAGCTCTGCCCAATTCTTCTCGTAGTTCTCATCATCGGGCACCCATAGGATTTGTTCACGCATGCGATTAGTGAGCTCCTCGCGCATAGCAAGGATGAGTTTAGGACGCTCTAAATCAGCATGTTCCGCGATGAACTGCGTCATATTGATAGGTTTGCCAATATTGATAACGAGCGTGTCCCACAGGTGGAACCAGTCGCTATACTCCAGCCCGACAGGTACGATGTAGATTGGCTTCTCGTGTCCAAACTTCTCATTGGCACGCAAGGTAATACGGAAGATTCCTTTACCCAATGGCAGAAGCGAGTGCTTGGTGCGATGCGTACCCTCTGGGAGAATACAGAATGGCACACCCTCATGAAGAGTATCAATAGCGCGTTCAACCGTTTCATCGTTTTTCAGCACTTCGCTTGCGCCATCACGCATACGGCGGATAGGCATAATCTTTAGCCAACTCAGAATCTTTGCGATTGTTTTATTTCGGAAAATATCGGCGCGAGCGACAAACACTTTTCTCTCGGAATTAATAGAAAGCACCGCCAGCGCATCTTGCAGCGCGTTGGTGTGATTGGGAGCAAAGATGACCGCTCCATCGGTTGGAATATTCTCCTCTCCTACGTATTTAATGTGTCGGTACGAATGTCGGAACATCCAGTTCACCAAAGGGAGGAGAATGCGATACCCACGATTCTCATCATGTATCTGCTTCATGTTACATCGAATTTTTACGAGGCAAAGGTAGTGATTTTTTCTGGAATAGCCAAATAAAATACGGAAAAAGTAGCAAATAGAGGAGAATGTTGAGGGTATATTACATGGTGGTTATAGGGTATAACTATATTTATCTACCGTATATCTACCGTATATCTACCGTGTATCTACCGTATATCTACCGTAATTCATGGCGGAAAGACGGGGAATGGAGAAGTAAAAACGGAAGGAACGGCATCATTTTTGCCTACAAAAAGAAAATTAAGTTAGTTTTAAGTTTGTTATAGAGAGAAAGCTATACCTTTGCAGCAGATTTAAGAAAACAATACATTTGCTGCGTTTTGGAAGGAAAGCAACCCCAAGAAAGAAGCAAAGCTGGGGGGGTGCTTTGGCAGAAAGATTAAATGGAAATTCACGAAGTTCCTCGTTTCGCGCGACGGTAGCGTGATTAAGCGATATGCTCCTGCCACCACACCCATGAAGATTGAGAAAGATATTGTGGAGATGCTGCAAGCGGAAAAGCCGCTATAGCTATATCACAACCAAATATGCAAAATACTTGTATGCCAAGTCACGGAGGGTACGTTCCTCTTGTTTGAGACTTTGCAAGTCGCCTTCTGTCAGTTGTTCGCGATATGCTTTGCCCTGATACATCATGCTTATATATGTATGATGATTCTCTTCAATCAATTGTATATTTTCGAATGGTATGCCATCGTTTACCTCGAAACAAGGTAGGTATGCCACATTACGCACTTTCCCCTGTACTGCGCGCAATAATCCCTTTTGCACCAAATCTGCTATATCGCGGTTAGCGGTGTCCATAGATACTTCAGCCAGTTTTGCCCAGTTTTTAGCTGTCAGTTTGCCATCATAACCACTGAGGTACATGTTCAATATATCTTTTTGGCGTTTGGAACAGGGCGCATCTGCATGTAATTGCCAAAAATAGGTCTTTTGTAGCACATTGCCAATCACACTATCGGACGACTGAATGGCTTTCAACAAGGCAGATAGAAACCAAATAATCCAATCAGTAATATCGCCATTTCCCCGTTGGGCACACTCTAGTTCGCGATAATACATATCGCGGTCTACTAATATCTGGTGCGACATGCTATAATAACGCAATTGACTGCCCTCGAAACGCGCCAATAGATTATCCGACAATGCGCGCGCTAAACGTCCATTACCATCATCAAAGGGGTGGATACATACAAACCAAAAATGGGCAATGGCAGCTTTTAGAGGTGAGGCAATGGTTTCATCGTTGTACCAATTGAGGAATATCTCCATCTCTTGCGGTACGCGCTTTGCTTCAGGTGCTTGATAATGTACACGCTCGCGTCCCATATTACCAGAAACGACCTGCATACCGTGTGTGCGGTATTGCCCAATATCTATTTGATAATGTTTTCTTCGGTCAATAGGAAATAGTTCGTTATGCCAATTGAATAGTCGCTCATGCGTTAATGGTTGGCTGTAGTTGTGCGTTGCGTCCAATTCCACAGTCACAATGCCTTCCACATCATGCGAAATACTTTCTGCAACACCGTCTGCAGGCACACCTAAACGTCTCGCTACGGATGAACGGACGGAGTTGGTCTTGAGCTTGATACCTTCAATTTGTGAGGTAGATACGATCTCGGCAGTGATACTTTCAGCCGTGGCTTTCAGTTGCTCTTCAAATCCGAGCATGCTCAATCGCCCGTGCATATAGCCCAACGCTTGCATCACTTGCATGAGTTTGTCTGAGATTTTATCTTTGTCCCAAACAAAATTTGTCCAATTATCCGCCTGATGAATAAACATAGTTGTGTATGTATCAATAATTGCCTGCAAAATTACAATTTTTGTGAGATATATGCAAGGATTTTGTGTGAAAATATCATTTTTGCGGTTAAAAAGATTGATTTTAGCCGCAAAATCTGCGTCTTATTACCATTTTTAAGCCGCATTATAGTATTTTGAGGTTGCCAAGATTGTGTTAAACTTCTTCTCGTTAGGGTCACAAAAAAGTATTACAAGTTTCGGGAGCACGATAGGAGATCTCTGGGACATCTGTGGGCTTTCGGTGGCTGTTCCTTTTTCTGTTTTGTTACTTAATAGAAAATAAGCATAGTAATATGGGCTTTCGTACATGCCACGATGTCCATTCCACCTGTTGATTGTAATTTCGGCTAATAAAGAATTACCAAGATTGTTAGCCTCGTAATGATATTCTTAGGCGATCGTTGTTTGTAATTATATTCATAACATCACTCCATTGCTCTATAAATCACTATTTCATATTCATTAATATTCTTGCTATTATTTGCCACTTCCAAATATACCTTTCCATTTTCTGTTACTTTACGATATATTTTAACATCACTCTCATACACCTCAGGAAACACTTCTTTATTATTTAATCTAATGTTAACATTTTCTCCGATGTCAACAATTTCATATCCATAATCAATAGCATTTTGTATAAAACCTGTTGCTTGAGCACTAAAAAGTCTAATGGCTAATTGTATTACAACACTTTGCTCATTGGCTTCCATTCCTACAAAGCAATCTCCAAAGTCATAGAAGAAAGTTAGCCCTACTATTTGAGCAGGCGTTACATCAAATTCCGCTTCAACTGTTGATATGGTAAGAAAATCAGCACCTATCCAATTTGTATAGTATGGTGGCGTAAGGAAAGCTGCACGTTTTTCTTTAGGTGTTACTTGTGCAAAAATAGTCATTGAAAACAATATTGCAACCAAAAATATAGCAATCTTCTTCATGTCTATTAGTCTTATATTATTCAAAGATTTTCTTAAATCCATTTAATAAACTATTCTGTAGCAGTGCTTCGCTAAATTCATAACATAGTAAGTCGAATATTTTCAAATCTTCTGTTTTTTTGTTGGATATGTATTGCTCTTTATTTACATAAGTTGGATTGACTAATGAGGCAACTGCGTCACGATTTTCGGATGTGTCCTCTTGCCATAAAATTAGAACCTCTTCAGGAATATTCAAATCATTAAGACTATAATTTTTACCCTCTATGCGAACATCTGTAACTTCGATTTCCATATCATATTCTTGTAAGAATTTCTTGACGGTCATATTTTTGAATTTATCTCTTTCGAAGTAGTCTATATCCCAATAACCTCTTTTAGTTTTTGTGATTGGCGATGCATATCTATAAGCATAAGTTTTTTTACCATCATCACCATCTATTTTAAATCCATATGTGCAAGTAAACTTAATTTGCTCTATTGTTCCTTGTAGTGGAGTTATATCAAAGCAAATATAGGCATCATCTATCATGCTATAAAAATAAGTGATACGAAAGTCAGCCAACTCAACTTTAGCAAATCTACTTAATGAGTGTTGTTTCTTATAATCAGCCCAATATGCAGAAACAGAGTCTACTTTAAGTAGGTCTTTAGCCATTGTATCGTCCCATTCGTTGCTCCATTGTTCTGTTAATGGTTGCCAATACTCAGGTTCAAAGTTATTACGATGGTAGTATTTATATAAACGACGATAGGTAACATCTTTGTACTCTGCTTTTTGAATATCAGAAAACATAGAGATTTTAACAAGTGAATGAATGTTTTCATAAAATTCTGTAAAATTAGAATCAGACTTAATGATAGAAGCCAGTTCGTCTGTAGATAAATCTTCAAAGATTGATTTTTTAGGAATGGGATTACATGCTACAAATAAAGCAGCAGCAAAAATAAATAATAACTTTTTCATATGTTTAATTTTACTTGTGGGAAGTTGGCTCCAAACACCCCGTTGGTATAATATAGAAAAAGCGTGGAACCTCTTTTTGCTTATTCTTAGCAACGAGGCTCCGGAATGACCCTACTAACAAGAATAAACAATGAATGCCCACGCCGATATGTTAATCGTTGTGGGACACAACGGATTAAACACACCAAGGGGCATTTACCGCTCTCTTGCTTTGGGTTAGAGAAATTTTCCGGATTTCGTTGCTCCAAAACAAGCGCCAATAAACGCCTTTTATTTATGTCTGCAAAGCCGCAGAGCGGTGGTTCAATATTGTTCAACATCGTTCAGAGTAGTTCAATATTGTTCTTTCACTCCAAGTTTGCGGTGCAAAGGTAGTGAATTATTTTGAATTGAGCAAATAAAAAAGCCATTTATGAGATTTTTGCATAAATGGCGAGTATAGTTTGGGTTTATTTATGAATTATAAGTTATTGCAGTGTACCTGCGTGCAATTGTTCTATTGGGAAGATAAGATCCCAGTTTTTGCCCCATACGATATTGCCATTCTCAATACTGAACTTTGCGAAATGGCGTGGTTCAAGGTACTTGTTGTACTGAGGATGTGGATGACGGCGAATGAAACTGCCAATATCCACAACCTGTGTTGTATTGTCATTGAATGACAACCGAACCGAAGAATTGCCAAGATTCTCAGCTCCGATGATCATAAGTTTGCTCATAGTTATATTTTGGTTTTAATGTTAGTACTCTTGACTGCTTGCTTCATCACGAAGAACTTCACCCATTTTTGAATGATATTCTTGCAATACTTGCGAATAAATGCTTCGGCAGTCTTTTTATCTTTGTTTGGCAATGGATCCTCGCCTGCCTTTTCTCGAACTCGGATTTCCACTAATTCTCCATCCATCATAATCAACTCAAAGATGCTCTGGCATCCGTTGTGCATTACATGTACATGAATAGGTTCATGTTCATTGGAGTAGAAGAAAAATATAAATCCGAAGTACTCAAAAATCTTAGGCATCTTATCTGTTGTTATAATTTGGTCGCAAAGATACAACTTTTTTTTGAATTGTGCAAATAAAATCGCTCGTTGGAGTGCATTTTATCTGATTGATAACACATATTTCTCCTTTCGAGAGTCAACTGTTTTAGGACTTTAGTCAACCTTTTTAGGAGGGGAGACAAATTTTTAGGAAAGCGATATGTCTTAATAAAACGCACATTTCCTGATTCGGAGTTCTTAGGTCCTTCCTTGGTTCATCCTTGGTTCTTCGTTGGTCTTTTACACGGAGCATATATATAAGGCACAAAGGAACAGAATCTTAACAAAAGTACTAAAAGTAAAAAAGAGGCACTCGATATGAGTGCCTCTTTTTTAGGGATATTGGACGCTTCGCTAAGAGCACCCCCACAATCAACAGATTGTTCGGGGACCCCGCTATAGGACGGCGTACCGCCTATAGGACGCGCCATTGCGCTATTGGAATTAAGCGTTTACAGTAGCCATGTGAGCGATGAGGTCGAGAACCTTGTTAGAGTAACCGATCTCGTTGTCGTACCAGCTAACAACCTTAACGAAGGTGTCAGTCAAAGCGATACCAGCCTTAGCATCGAAGATAGATGTGCGGGTGTCACCTAAGAAGTCGCTTGATACAACTGCGTCCTCAGTGTAACCAAGTACGCCCTTCAACTCGCCTTCAGAAGCCTCTTTCATAGCTGCGCAGATCTCAGCATAAGTAGCAGGCTTAGCCAAGTTAACAGTCAAGTCAACTACAGAAACGTCCAAAGTAGGAACGCGCATAGACATACCAGTGAGTTTGCCGTTGAGCTCAGGAATAACTTTACCTACAGCCTTAGCAGCACCTGTAGAAGAAGGGATGATGTTGCCAGAAGCAGCACGACCACCACGCCAGTCCTTCAAAGATGGACCGTCAACAGTCTTTTGAGTAGCGGTGGTAGAGTGAACAGTAGTCATCAAACCATCGGTGATGCCCCATTTGTCGTTCAACACCTTAGCGATAGGAGCCAA
Organism: uncultured Bacteroidales bacterium; assembly: GCA_945787425.1. Taxonomy (GTDB): domain Bacteria; phylum Bacteroidota; class Bacteroidia; order Bacteroidales; family Paludibacteraceae; genus Colicola. Next base: position 2,036 of record CALZHO010000021.1, on the reverse strand, counting down.
GCAGTTGGTGGTGCAAGAAGCGTTAGATACGAATTGTGTACCCTTAACGTAGGTCTTCTCGTTTACACCGCAAACGAACATTGGAGTGTCGTCCTTAGAAGGAGCAGACATAACCACATATTTAGCACCAGCCTCCAAGTGAGCTTGAGCTTTGTCTTTAGAGAGGAACAAACCAGTAGACTCAACTACGTACTCTGCACCTACCTCATCCCATTTCAAATCAGCTGGGTTGCGCTCTGCAGTTACGCGGATAACTTTACCGTTAACGATGAGTTTGCTGTTCTCAACATCAGCCTCGATAGTTCCTTCGAACTGACCGTGCATGGTGTCGTACTTGAGCATGTATGCCAAATAATCTACTGGGCAGAGGTCGTTGATACCTACGATCTCGATGTCATTGCGTTTCATAGCTGCACGGAAAACGAAACGTCCGATACGGCCAAAACCATTAATACCTACTTTTGTCATTGTTGTAAAAGTTTAAAAAAATTAATATTAATTTTGTTTCTATTGTTCGTTTTTGAAAGCCCCTCCCTTTAGAGAGGGGTTTGGGGAGGCCCCTATTTCTCAAAATCGGTGCAAAATTACACTTTTTTTTTGAAACACGCAAATTTTTTGCAGTTTTGCTATTTTTGTTTTACAAAAAGGGGTGTTTTTGCGCTATTTTCGCCCGAAATCTGCTGGTATCTCCCCCCAGTGTTCGGTGTCCCATTTGTAGATGGGTGTGGTCCAGGTGTTTTCATGCAACCATTTTTCAGCGGCGCGCACTGCCAACAATAGGTCCTGATTCTTGGCGTTCCACTCCAGTTTCGTCTTGCATTGCTTCTGCCTTACCCATGAGATAGCCGTTTTGCTATCCGAGTACAATGCCCAAGGTAAATTGTTGATTTTCAAATATGCCAACCCGAGCACGATGGCCAAGAACTCGCCAATATTATTCGTTCCGTCCACATATGGACCACGATGAAAAACCTGCGTGCCTATGTCGGCTATGACCCCGCGGAACTCCATTAGTCCAGGATTACCTGAACAAGCGGCATCGACTGCAAGAGCGGGGAGAATAGGGCTACTCTGTAGCGGTAATGTCGGCTGCGCCGAAGTTGTGTCGCTTGCAGCGAGGTGACGGCTATTTTGTAGCGGTGTAGATTTGCTGGTAATATAATCTTCGGGATTGGCGGCGAGGGCCTGCTGAGCTTCAGCGAGCGTGGCAAAACCTTTGTATTTGGCGGCGACGCCCTTCACTTGGGCTTCGCAGGCAGCCCACGAGTCGTAGATTCCCGCCTCGCGCCCTTGCCAAACTACATAAAATTTTGCTTTTTGTTTTGCCATAAAGAGTGTGGTGTAGAGTTGTATAGAATTGTGTAGTGTTGTTTAGTATTGTTTGGTAGTCTCATCGGGAATCGAACCCGAATCTAAGTCTTAGGAGGACCTTATTCTATCCATTGAACTATGAGACCTCGTCGGAATGCGCGATTATGAAAATGTGCTTGCGAGAAAGAAACGCGGTGCAAAGGTAGTGAAAAAATTGCAAGTGTGCAAATTTTTGTGTACCTTTGCAGCGAAAATTGTAAAAGAACATGAAAGAGATACTGAATTTTTTAGTAGAATTATCGTGCAATAACAACCGTGAGTGGTTTAATGAGCACAAAGATTGGTACCGCGATTGCCAACAACGTTTTGAACAGTTTACGGCGGAATGGTTGGAGCGATTGGCGGAGATGGACCCAGATTTGGCAACATTGCAACCCAAAGATTGTATATGGCGTATTTATCGCGATGTGCGTTTCTCACCCGACAAACGCCCTTTCAAAGAGTGGTTTGGGGTGTTCCCCGCAGTAAAAGGCGGCAAGAAAAGTGATAGAGGAGGGTACTATATTCATATTCAACCCGATAAATGTATGTTTGCAGGCGGTATGTGGTGCCCTAACAAAGACTTGTTGCAGGCTGTTCGCCGAGAAATATTGGCGAACTATGACGAGGTGGAGGATATTTTTGCTAATCCTGTGACCAATAGATATTTCCAAGTCTTCGATACC
>CALZHO010000020.1 GCA_945787425.1 uncultured Bacteroidales bacterium | reverse complement strand
GCATTGTGCCATCTCATCCTCTGCCAACTCTGGGCGATTGGCTGCACGGAACATTTCCGCTGCCTCCTTGCGCTGCTTCACCATCTTTTGCAGAATCTGCAATGCACGGTCATCATGCAACTCGCCATCGCTACCTTTGGCTGTTTTGGCTTCCAAAAACTCTTTCTTTATACCACGCAGCGCATCCAACGCTACTTTATCCTTTGCGAGCATCGCTTTCTTGATGTCCTCGCTAATTTGTTCAAAAAGATTCATATTCTTTTAGTTTAAAGGTTAAAGGTTAGAGGTTAAAGGCTGGGGCATGCGGCAAAGCAGCTATTTCTTGCCTCTCGCCTAATTGCCTTTCGCCTCGTCGCCTAATTATAAAAATATCAATTGTACTAAGATATACACTGGCAACAACACTACGAGTGAGAATTTCAGCATATAGCCAAAGAACGATGGCATCTTGATGCCGTTCTCTTCAGCAATGGCTTTCACCATAAAGTTAGGGCCATTGCCAATATAGGTCATGGCACCAAAAAATACCGAACCAAGGCAAATGGCTTTCAGCAAAATCTCTGGAATACCCGCCACTATGCTACCTCCAAAAGATGCTATCTGGTCAGGTGTCAAGCCTGTAGCTACACTATGGAAAGCCACTGCTGTAGGAGTATTATCCAAGAAAGATGACAACAATCCCGTAGAATAGTAGAATTGCCAGATATCAGTAAGGCCTAATGATGCAGCGTTGGCATTCAGGTATGCCAATGCAGGAGTCATTGTAGTAAAGATACCTAAGAACAATACTGCCACCTCAACGATAGGCCCCCACGAGAACTTATTCAATTCGAAACGCACTTTCTTCTTCGTGGTATATAGCGACAAGAATGTCAGCGACAGCAATACTATCTCACGCAAATACTTCAGCCACAAAGGAGCATTCTCCTCCCCCATCGCAGGTATCAAACCTGAATTGATAAATGCTACCGACAGTACTACGCCCACCAAATACAAGAAATTGATACGTCCGCCCAAACGCATGGGCACATGCTCACGGGCATCAGCAGACAATGCTACCCAATTCTCTTTCTTATAGTAATAGGTATCCAACGCAAAATAGATTAGCATCAGTATACCTCCTGTAAACAACCATTGTGGCCACATCGACATAAACCATGTAAACTCTGCACCACGCAAGAACAGCATAAACAATGGAGGATCACCCAGCGGAGTCAGCAAACCACCGCAATTGGCACACAACGCAATAAAGAATAGCACTGTATGCACCTTGTAATCACGTTGCTGATTGGTAGTGAGAAGCGGACGAATCAAGAGCATGGCAGCACCTGTAGTACCCATGATACTTGCCAACAACCAACCTAAACCCAAGAAAGTCGTATTTACCCAAGGTTTAGCTTTGATATCACCACTTATATGAATACCACCTGTGATAACAAACAAGGCCAAAAGCAAAATAATAAACGGCACATAATCGTTAAACAACTGATGCTCCAACTCATGTACCATACCGCCCATAATCAAGCAAACTGCTGTTGGAATACCCAAAAGCAACGATATAATCAATTTGTTCGCATTCTTTTCCCACCAATGTTCTGCAACTAGCGGACCAATGGCAATCATCAAAAGCATCAATCCAAAAGGAATCATGCTCCATGCACTATGTACAAGCTGTTCCATAATACTTTTATTTTTCTAATTTTTCTAGTTCAACTAATAAGGATAGTTCGGCTATCAGGGCTGGTCTATCTTGTTTAATCTAGTTTTAGCACCGCCAAGAACGCCTTTTGTGGTACCTCCACATTACCAATTTGCTTCATGCGCTTCTTACCCTTCTTCTGTTTCTCCAGCAACTTGCGCTTACGGCTCACGTCACCGCCATAGCACTTTGCCAACACGTCTTTGCGCACTTGCTTCACGGTCTCGCGGGCGATAATCTTTGCACCAATAGCCGCCTGAATAGCAATATCAAACTGCTGACGAGGCAACAACTCCTTGAGTTTCTCGCACATACGGCGACCAAAACTCTCCGCATTATCGCGGTGCGTCAGTGTGGACAGGGCATCCACTTGCTCTCCATTGAGCAGAATATCCAGTTTCACCAAGTTACTTGGACGGAAGCCATTATGGTGCCAGTCAAACGAAGCATAACCTTTGGAGATAGACTTCAGTTTATCATAGAAGTCAATCACAATCTCGCCCAATGGCATGTCGTACAATATCTCCATACGGTCGCCCGAGATATACTCCTGCTTCACCAGTTCGCCACGCTTACCAAGACACAATGTCATGATCGGACCAATATAATTGCTGGTTGTAATCACACTGGCGCGGATATAAGGTTCCTCAATGCGGTCAATCACCGTGATATCAGGCATACCCGCAGGGTTGTGCACCTCGTGCATCTCGCCATCCTTGGTATAGACCTTATAACTTACGTTGGGCACCGTGGTAATGACATCCATATCAAACTCGCGATCCAAACGCTCTTGCACAATCTCCATGTGCAGCAATCCCAAGAAACCGCAGCGGAAACCGAAACCCAACGCCACCGAAGACTCGGGCTGGAAAGTCAACGCCGCATCATTCAACTGCAGTTTCTCCAGCGAAGCACGCAAGTCCTCAAAATCCTCTGCCTCAATCGGATACACTCCCGCAAACACCATAGGTTTAGCTTCCTCAAAGCCCTCAATCGCTTCCGTACAAGGGCGCGCCACATGGGTAATAGTATCACCCACCTTCACCTCGGTAGAGGTCTTGATTCCCGAAATGATATATCCTACATTACCTGCCGAAATCTCCTTTGTGGGTTGCATCTCCAACTTCAGCACACCTATCTCGTCCGCATCGTACTCTTTTCCTGTATTGAAGAAACGCACACGGTCACCCGACTTCATCGTTCCGTTCACCACCTTGAAGTAGGCAATGATACCACGGAAAGGATTAAACACAGAGTCAAACACCAGACATTGCAGTGGTGCCTCTGGATCGCCTATGGGAGGAGCGATGCGCTCAATGATAGCGTCCAATATCTCGGGCACACCGTCGCCCGTCTTAGCAGAGCAACGCAGAATCTCTTCTCGTTTGCAACCGAGCAGGTCGATGATTTCGTCTTCCACTTTCTCGGGCATAGCAGAATCCATATCGCACTTGTTCATCACGGGGATAATCGCCAAGTCATGTTCCAATGCCATATAGAGGTTAGAGATAGTCTGTGCTTGTACGCCTTGTGAGGCATCTACAATCAAGAGAGCACCTTCGCATGCAGCGATGGAGCGACTCACCTCGTAAGAGAAGTCCACGTGACCCGGAGTGTCAATCAAGTTGAGCGTATAGCCCTTGTATTGCATTTGGATGGCGTGCGACTTAATGGTGATACCACGCTCTTTCTCCAAGTCCATATCATCCAGCACCTGATTCTCCATCAAGCGTTTGTCCACCGTAGCAGTATATTCTATCAATCGATCCGCCAAAGTGGACTTACCATGATCAATGTGGGCAATAATGCAAAAATTTCGTATATTCTTCATATTATCTTTATTATCAATTTTATGCCACTCTTATCCTAATTTATAATCGGCTGCAAAATTAGTAAAAAATTTGCGTATATGCAAAAAATATAGTAATTTTGTCGCCGTTTTTACAAATTTGTAAAACATGAACTATTAATTGTGAATTATTAACTATTAATTTCCATGCAAAAGCAACATGTAGTAGTGCGCTTCTGTGGCGATTCAGGCGATGGTATGCAACTTACAGGTACCATGTTTGCCTCGCTGAGCGCTATCTTGGGTAACGAGATTAGCACCCTACCCGATTTCCCTGCTGAGATTCGTGCCCCACAAGGCACCTTAGGTGGCGTGAGCGGTTTCCAAGTACAATTAGGCACTGGTGTCTATACACCTGGCGATCAAGCCGATGTAATTGTAGCCATGAACGCTGCCGCACTCAAAGTTTGTACTCTGGGGTCAGACTTCAACAAGGTAGGTGCACAGTGGAAAACAGAGTCGTCCATGTTCCACCGCGATGCGGTAATCATTGTGGATACCAATGCACTCACCCCAAAAGACCTCGAAAAGGCACTTTACCAGACCGACAACCCATTCACCGAACTGGGCATTCCAGAGTCGGTGCAGATCATACCCGTAGCCCTTACAGAACTCACCAAAGAGGCACTCAAGGATATGGGATTGGACAACAAATCCATTCTCAAATCACGCAACATGTTTGCCCTCGGACTGGTCTGCTGGCTCTTCAATCGCCCTGTGGATAAAGCGGTTGCATTCCTTGAGAGCAAGTTCCAAAAGAAACCTCAACTCATTGCCCCCAATGTAAAGGTACTCACCGATGGCTTCAACTACGGACAAAACCTCGCGCTAAATATCCAAACGATGAATGTGGACACATCCCACGACCTGCCCCAAGGCACTTATACCTCCATCGCTGGCAACAAAGCCACGGCATGGGGACTGATAGCCGCAGCAGAGAAATGCGGCAAGCGCCTTTTCTTAGGTTCCTACCCCATCACACCTGCCACCGACATCATGCACGAGTTGGCAGCCCGCAAAGACATGGGCGTCATGGTGGTGCAAGCCGAAGATGAGATTGCAGGTGTCTGTACCGCTATCGGTGCTGCCTTTGCTGGTGACTTGGCTGCCACCAGCACTTCGGGTCCTGGATTATCGCTCAAAAGCGAAGCTATCGGATTGGCTGTCATAGCAGAACTACCATTGGTAGTAATAGATGTACAACGCGGAGGCCCCAGCACTGGACTCCCTACCAAAACCGAGCAGACCGACTTGCTGCAAGCAATATATGGTCGTAATGGAGAGAGTCCTGCGGTCGTAATCGCAGCTTCCAGTTCGGCCAACTGTTTTGATTATGCTTACCAAGCATGTAAGATTGCACTGGAGAACATGACCCCTGTAATATTGCTAACAGATACGTATTTAGCCAATGGAACTGGATTATGGCGCATACCGAAATTGAGCGAATTACCTGATATTCACTCGCAAAGTGTACCAAAAGAACTTAAAGGCAACTACAACCCAGCACTGCGCGATGAGCGCGGCGTGCGCTACTGGGCATACCCTGGCATGGAGGGTTACGAACACCGCAATATCGGTTTGGAGCGCGATGCTGAGAAAGGCACCATCTCCACCAATCCCGAGAACCACCAACGCATGGTACTTGCACGCCAAGCCAAGATACAGCAAGTGGCAAACCAAATACCTTTGCTGCAAGTACAAGGCAACCCACAGAGCGATACACTACTTATTGGTTGGGGAAGCACCGAAGGTCACCTGCTGGCAGCAGCCGAGCAGTTGGATTGCGCATTGGCACACTTCAATTACATCCACCCACTACCTAAGAACACCGAAGAGGTGTTGCGCCAATACCAGCGCATCGTAGTGTGCGAACTCAACAGTGGGCAGTTTGCGGCGTACCTGCGCAGCAAGATGAAAGGTCTGCAACTGGAGCAATACAACGAAATGACCGCACAGCCTTTCTCCGTGGACAGAATCGTGAAGATTATTAATCAAGCATCCCTCCAGTCCAACTAACTCAACTAGCAAAACTAGAACTACTAGAACAACTAGACAACAAAGAAAAAAAATGGAAGCAAGTCAATTTAAGAGCAATCAATATGTAAAGTTCTGCCCTGGTTGTGGTGACCATGCTATCTGTATGGCATTGCAAAAAGCCATGGCTGAGGTGGGCATCCCCACCCATCAGACAGTGGTCATCTCTGGTATCGGCTGCTCAAGCCGCATGCCCCACTACCTCAACACCTATGGTTTCAATACTATCCATGGTCGTGGTGCAGCTATCGCCACAGGTGTGAAGACCAGCCACCCCGAACTCAGCGTATGGCAGATGACAGGCGATGGCGACTGCCTCGCTATTGGCGGCAATCACTTTATCCACGAACTGCGCCGCAATGTAGATCTCAATATCTGCCTATTCAATAATCGCATATATGGTCTGACCAAGGGACAATACTCCCCTACTTCACCCAAAGGCTTTGTCAGTAAGTCCAGTCCGTTTGGCACAGTAGAGCGTCCGTTTATCCCTGCCGAACTGGTGTTCGGCGCACGCGGCACATTCTTCGCTCGCACCCTGGATGTGGATATGCCCACTACCGTCGACTGTATGGTACAAGGGCATCAACACAAAGGCGCCAGCGTAATTGAGTGTCTGGTAAACTGCGTGATTTTCAACAACGGCACACACAATTGGATAGCCGACCGCGAGATGCGCGCTGAGCATAGTATCGTGCTCAGACATGGCGAAAAGATGATCTTCGGCAAAGAGAAAGACAAAGGTTTGGCATTGGACTATAGTCAAGGATTGATACCTCAACTCATTGTCGTACCAGCCAACGACCCACGCGTACTCACCCACGACGCCACCATGCAAGACCCAACGCTGCATCGTATGCTGGCTTTGATGGGGCAAGATATCCCTGCCTCATCACCTAATAGCCTTATAACCTCATCACCTCAATTGCCTATCGCTCTCGGCGTGATACGCAATGTAGCGGAAGAGACATACGATATAGCCGTCAATCAGCAGATTAACGAGGTACGCGAGAAAAGCAAAGTAAAAACATTTGACCAACTGACCCAAACCTTGGAGCAGTGGGAAGTGAATCATTAATACAGGATTTGTTACTACCAAAATTATAGTATATTATACAAAATTAGCCAAAATTTCTATAATGGCGAATGGAACTAATTAAACTAAATTAAGTGAAAAAGATTCTTTTTATTGTTGCGTTAGTAGCAACTGTGATTGTGAGTGCGACTGCGCAAGTGGTCAATGATAGCACCGTGACAGTGCCACAGGAGGAGAGTATGGTGATGAAAGTGGAGAACTGGTATGCCAACAACATGAATTACCTAAGTATCACATTATTAATGACGTTAGAATCCTCTTTTATTCCTTTCCCAAGCGAGGTGGTGATTCCTCCTGCAGCATATGTAGCGGGTAAAGAAGACAGCACGTTGCATGTGACAGATAACTACATACTAAATGTACTGTTGATTGTTCTTGTTGGTACAATTGGTGCACTATTGGGTGCTATCATCAACTACGTTTTAGCCATGTGGCTCGGTCGCCCCATCATCTATGCGTTTGCGGATAGCAAGTTGGGACACCTCTGTCTGCTATCATCGGAGAAAGTGAAGAAAGCCGAGGATTACTTCAACGACCACGGCAAAGTGAGCACCTTTGTCGGACGTTTGATTCCTGGCATTCGCCAACTCATCAGTATCCCTGCGGGCTTGAGCAAGATGCACATCGGTCAGTTCTTGCTATATACCTTCTTGGGTGCAGGAATCTGGAATATCGTATTGGCATTGTTGGGCTATATCGCCCACGGACAGATGGACCTCATCCACGCTTACAGCCATGAACTGAGCATCGCCATTATGGCATTGCTGGGCATTGTAGTGGTGTATTTTGTAGTGAAGGCAGTAATCAAACGCTGCAAGAAAGGATAAAAATCACCTATCATCATTAATGCCATTTATGTTTTTACGAGCATACAATGCTACCAAATATAAGGATAGAGAGGATCCCTGCAAAGCCCTATTGGTAACCGAGTGGTATGCGAGGGTATCGCTCGCCAATAATTGCCCGTGGATAGGCAATTAAAAATGATTTTTCACTAATTATGTGCCCAGCCAAGGGCGAAAACGCTTATTCGACAACCTCGGATAGGCGTCATTTGTTTCATACATGCCAACATGGTCGAACCCGAAGTAATCACATCGTCCACCAGCAAAAGATGCTTGTTCTTCCACTCTTCAGGAAAGCGTACCGCAAAAATATCCTTCACATTGTCTTGGCGCTTCTCAAACTGCGAGCGCGACTGATGGGCATTATTGCGTGTGCGGATAAGATGTTCTGTATCAACAGGTATATGCAACACCTCGCTCAGTCCCTTACATATCCACTCCGCTTGATTGAATCCTCGTTCGCGCAAACGGCGGGGATGCAATGGTACTGGCACCAAGCAATCAATATCATCAAACAAGTCCGAATCAATATACGCTTGCGCCGCCAATCGCCCTAAGAAATAGAAAATCTGCGGATTAGGGTGCGAGCCGAACTTTCCCCGTTCAATCATCAGTCGGAAATTCTGCCCCCTCTCCCTATTATAAAAAGCGAAAGCCGCACCACGCTCATAGTGAATAGTACGTCTTTCCTTATGTATTAAATCTTGAAAGAGCAAATCAATGCCGTTCTGATCTAAGATAGCGTGCTCAGTTAATGGGATAGAAGCCATGCATTCAGGACAAACGATAACTTCGTTCTCCAGCAGTTTAGTTTGACACACTACACAACACGTAGGATAAAGCACCTCCAAGACTGCATTCCAGCACGTGCGAAAAAAACGAAGCACCGCAGCCATCCGTATCAGCGTCTTCTCATCCAGTCCGCCAGACCTGATATACCCGTTCGCTTGCTATCCTCAGCCTTTGGTGGTGCAGGAGTAGGATTAGCATTTGGCTTTGGTACTGGCGTATCAAAGGTAAACTCTATGGTGGGTGACAGCGGGTCATCATCTACATCCAGATCAATGATGATATCACCATCCTGCGGAACTACTGGTTCCGCCACAGCCGCTGGAGCAGGCTCCTCCTTAGGCTTTTCTGCGGCATTGTCACCATAGTGAATCTCAATAGCCTCATCCACCGTTTTTTTGCCGACCGCATCATCCAGACCAGGGATGTCCGATACATCGTAGCCAGTAGCAATCAGTGTCACGCGCACTTTCTCGCCCAAGGTCTCGTCCAACGATACACCCCATTGCACTTCCACATCTTCACCCACAGCTTGTACAAATGCATGGATGTGATCCAACTCCTGCATAATGATAGGATGCTCCGTAGAACAATATAATTGCAGCAAAATACGTTTTGCCCCTTCCACATCGCTATTCACCAATGGCGAATGGAGTGCCTCATGAATAGATTGCTCAATACGGTCCTCGCCACTGGCACTACCCACACTCATGATGGCCACATTACCATTTTTCAGCGTGTTGTACACATCGGCAAAGTCGGTATTGATATATCCTGGCACCGTGATAATCTCCGCGATAGAACGAGCAGCATTAGCCACCACATCATCGGATTTGGAGAAAGCATTGAGGAAATTAAAGTCAGGGTAAATCTGGCGCAGTTTCTCATTGTTGATCACGAGGATAGCATCCACATGTTCTGCCAAACGCGCTACACCAATCATGGCTTTCTTAATTTTCTTAGCACCTTCAAAGGCAAAAGGTATGGTCACTATTCCCACCGTGAGAATATCCATTTCCTTAGCCACCTCTGCCACCACAGCCGAAGCACCCGTACCTGTACCTCCCCCCATACCTGCGGTCAGGAAGAGCATTTTGGTACCATCATTGAGTGCCTCACGAATACGGTCGCGGCTCTGCTCAGCATATTCTTGTGCCACCTCTGGTCTGCCGCCAGCACCCAGTCCTGGACCTAATTGCAATTTGGCAGCCACACTGCTACCTGCCAGACTCATTTTATCGGTATTACATACCATGAAAGTGACATCTTTCACGCCTTGTGAATACATGTAATTGACGGCATTGCAGCCACCACCACCCACTCCCATCACCTTAATGATGGTGTCTTGGGTTATCTCAGGAACTAAATCATTGATTACATCGTACATAGTATTATTGGTTTTAAGCGTTTGACTGGTTTATTGTGGTTGTTCTGTAAAAATATCCAACAGACTGGTTTGTGCTGTCTTTTTGAATTTCTCCAATTGCTTTCTCAGGTCGTGCATAGGTTCTGCATCGGGATGTTTCTCTCGATGGAAAGCCCCGAGGATCAGCGTTCCTATCAAGGCGCTATACGCGGGAGAGCGCATTTCAATGGGTGTATCGTCGGTCAACCAACCCGCATGCGATCCCATAGTCACAGGCACTGAGAGGAACTGCTGGATATACTCCACCATACCATTTAACAGTGCTGCGCCCCCCGTGAGATAGATGGTTCGTATTTGATTTTCGTAATTGCGCAAATCATTCCATAGCGGTGCCATAATCTGCTGCAATCGTGCTTCAATAGTGGCAATTAAGTCGCCTCGGCGAATGACCACCGACTCCCATTCCGACATGGGGTTAGGCAGACGGAAACATTGGTTCTCGGTACCTGGTTGCAATAGCGCGCTACCATACTTGCATTTGAGCACTTCGGCATGCTTGGCACCAACACCCATTTGCTGTATATCGCGTGTGATGTCAAAACCGCCTTGAGCTACCACCCTATTGAGTACATACTTGCCTTGGCTGAAAATGGTGAGCGTAGTGGTTTGTGCTCCCATATCCAGGATGGCACACCCCTCTTGGAAGTCCGTGTCACTGGCCAATGCGCACATCAGGGCATCAGGACGGGCATAGGTACGCTCCATATGCTTGGGCGTGCGGATAAAACTATCCATAACCTTCTGCTCCAATTCTTTTGGCCCGACAAAAACCACATATTTGACCTCAATTTTGGCAGCGCATTGCTCGGTGCTGGGAGGATTAGCCTGAGGTACTCCATCCAGCACATAGCAATAGGGGATAGCCGCCAATACGGCTACGTGTGTATTATGCAGTTCGATTTTCTTCTTACATTCCGCATCCATCTCGTCGAGCAATTCGTCAGGAATCTCGCGTTTGTGTACCTGATCACGACGCGAAGCCACCTCTGCCAGTTTCATCATTCTGCCACCCAACGGAACAAAGGTATTGGTCAACATAGGATAGTTGATGCGATTAGCCAATAGGCGCAGACTCTCATTGATACCATAACTGGCATCGCTGGTGCTGGTCACCACTCCTCTCTCGACACTGCAATTACGGCTTGATTGCTCAATACCCAATATACGCAGCAAACCGTTTTCAGCGTTTTCTGCCGCCATCGAACGTACACTATGACT
>CALZHO010000019.1 GCA_945787425.1 uncultured Bacteroidales bacterium | reverse complement strand
CTACAGACCAATTTAAAGATTTTGCGGAAAATGATTGGCCCGGCTATCTCCTCGGGTACAGGTGCCAACCGTGGTGGTTTGGTGTTGTCTGTAATCAATACACCAACCTACGCACCTATCTATGACCCTGAGAATCCAGATTATTACTACACCAATTTCTATGGTGTAAGCAATATCACCCACCCATTGGAGAATATAGAGCGTTATAAGAATCAATATAGCAAACAACACCGCTTGTTGGCTACAGGTAAAGGTATTGTTACCCTATATGATACCAAGAAATTTAATCGCGGTGACAACTTCAACCACTCATTGAAGTTCACTACCACCTTCACCGAGGACCTCAGAATGAATAATTCTACCTCATTCCTCGACCCACACAAGACGTCATGGGGACGTAACCAATACGGCGAGGGTAGCGATACACGTAGCACCGACCTCGTGACCGTATGGGATAACGTACTGAACTACACCACCAACATGAATGGTCATAACCTCGATGTGATGGTGGGTAGCTCTTATACACACTCCATGTGGACTCAGTCCTATATCGCAGGTAGCCACTACGCTGATGGTACTATTCAAACCCTCAATGCTGCTAATAAGATTGATCCAGGCAGCACAGGCACCAGCGCCAGCGAATGGGCTATCATGTCTGCTTTTGCACGCGTCAGCTACAACTACGATTCACGTTACCTCATCTCCGCTAACATGCGTGCCGATGGTTCATCTCGCTTGGCTCCCGGTCACCGTTGGGCATATTTCCCATCCGTCAGTGCTGCTTGGCGTATCTCTGGCGAACCTTGGATGCAAGATGTAGAGTGGATCGATGACCTAAAGATCCGTGGTGGTTGGGGACAAACAGGTAACCAAGGCGGTATTGGTGATTACGCATATCTCGAGCGTTATAGCATCAACCGCCAAAACTGGTGGGAAACTGGCAAAGAGCATGCGGTTCCAACCTACAGCCAATCATCGCTCCGTAATACCGACCTTACATGGGAACGTACCACTCAAACCAACGTCGGATTTGATTGGACAATGCTCAAGAATCGATTGACCCTAAACTTTGATTGGTACTACAAGTACACTACCGACATGCTCATGTGGGTATCCTTGCCTGCAGGTTCAGCGGCTGTATCTTCTATCCAACGCAACGAAGGTGAGATGAGCAATATGGGTGTGGAATTCACCATCACATCGCACAACTTCGTGAAGAAGAACTTCAAGTGGGATACACAACTCAATATCTCGCACAATAAGAACCGTCTCGAGAAACTGGCTACAAGCCAAGTATACTACGATGCTAAGGTAACTGATGTGCTGGCAGACTACTGCGTACGCAACACTCCGGGTATGCCTCTCGGTTCGTTCTTTGGATACAAGACAGGTGGTGTCAATCCAGAAACGGGTGAACTCATCTACCTTGATACGAATGGCGATGGCGAAGTGACCGCCAACGACCGTACCTACATGGGTGATCCTAACCCAGACTTCACTTTTGGTATGACCAACACCTTCCAATTCTATGGTGTTACTATCAGTTTCTTGTTGCAGGGCTCTTATGGCAACGATATCTTCAATGCCAGCCGCATCGAAACAGAAGGTATGTACGATGCTAAGAACCAATCCACTCGCGTTCTCGATAGATGGCGTCGCCCTGGTATGATTACCTCTATCCCTAAAGCAGGATTCGATATGAAGATCAGCGACTATTTTGTAGAAGATGGTAGTTATATCCGCTTGAAAGATCTTACCATTGGTTATGAGTTCTCTGGCAACTGGATGAAGAAGATTGGTATGACACGTCTTCAACCTTACTTCTCCGCTCAAAACCTCTTTACCCTCACCAAATATTTAGGCATGGACCCAGAGGTGAACCAATATGGTAACTCAGGAACTGTACAAGGTTTGGACTATGGTACGTATCCACAAACACGCAGTTTCGTGTTAGGTGTGAACATTGCATTTTAATGGTTGAACGTAAATAAAAAGAACGAATATGAAAAAGTATATATATATAATAGGTGTAGCGTTGGGCATCGCCCTCGTGTCCTGTGATCTGAATATGGAACCTATTTCCGATCAGTCAGAGCTCAACTTAGGAACATCTACCGAAGATGATTCGGTTCGTATTAAATTCAAGGATCGTGCAGCAATGCTGGCTGTGTATGAGAATTTATATAATATCATGCGTGATCGTCAAGAGCACTGGTATTTGGATTACTTGCTCTTTGGTGAGGCACGTGCCGATAATGCCTATGCAGGCACTACAGGTGCAGAGGTAGTACCTGTTGAAACCAACGCTCTTGATGCTTCCAATCCTGACATCGCTCGCGATTGGGACCGCTATCTCGAAGACATCGCACAAGCCAATGTCATCATTTCCAATATTGACAAAGTGCCAGACCCAAGTTTCCAAGAAGCAGAACGCAATCAATGGAAAGCAGAGGCAAAGATTTTCCGTGGTATGATGCTATTCGACTTGGCTCACTGGTTCGGAAACATTCCATTGAACTTGACAGAGGCTCCAGATATTACAGCAGACAACATCGAGGAAGTATATCCAATTTATTTCCCAATGCCTGTAACACAAGATTCTGCTTACAAACAAGTAATCAAAGACTTGACCGAAGCCATTCCTTATGCTCCAGCATTGGATCCAAACGACAAACGCGTACTCAGCAAGACAGTGGCATATGCATTGCTGGCTAAGTTATACGCCGAGTTAGGTGAATGGGACAAGGTGATTGAATATAGCGACAAGGTATTTGCGGATGGTATTGCGTTGGCTGACAACTATGCCGACCTCTGGAAATACGATGAGACCTTAGGAGATGCTACTCGCAACAACAAAGAGACTATCCTGGAAGCACAATACACTGCTGCTAGCGGAAACTGGGTAACATGGATGTTCGGTCGTAACCTATCCAACTGGGAAGAGTCCTTCACATGGGCGAAATGGATTACTCCGAGTCGTGACTTAATTCGTGCCTTTGAGAAGGAGGGTGACACAGTGCGTTGCAACCAAACGATCGTGTATTACGAGTGCGCATGGAGCAACTACTATCCTGCTGACAACTATCCATTCATGTACAAATGTCGTTCGGCATACAATAGTGTCATCAAGCTGCGCGGTGCAGATATTTGGTTGCTCAAGGCCGAGGCGTTGGCGCACAAGGGCGATTTGAATGGTGCCGTATCGTTGGTAAATACGATTCGTAAGCGTGCGAAATTGGCGGATTTACCTGCATCACAAATGGGTAACCAAGAAGCTGTCTTGGATGCTATCTTGCACGAACGTCGCTTAGAGTTAGCATTAGAGGGCCATCGCCTCTTCGACCTCATCCGCTTTGGCAAGTTGCTCGAAGTGATGAATGGTATCAACCTGCGCGACGAAGGTCGTTTGCCACAATCGCGTCCATTCGTGGAGGCACACAAACTAATGCCTATCCCACAGACTGCCTTGGACAAGAACTCTAATCTGGTTCAGAATGATGGCTATTAATTTGAATATTAATCTGCAAATAATCAACAGAATATGAAACGTATATTTCAAGTCCTATTCCTTGCGTTGATCGCAATAGGCTATACCGCTTGTCAGCCTGACTCTTTCCGAGAGGTGTACCCCAAAGGTAACCCTACGGTGGAAGCACATATGTTGACCAACGAGGTGCTATTTGGTAGCGATAGCATTTCATTTGAGGTGAAAATTACAGAGAAAGCTACTCCACTCTCCACCTTGTCTATCAAAGTGATTGTGGGGCTAAATGTAATAGTCAACGAAGAAGTTCGTACACCTAATTTCAACTTTGAACAAAAATTCACATATGCTGTGCCTTTTGGCCCTAACATGCCAGAGGGAGAACCTGTGAAAGTGTATCTCACTGCCACCAATGTGGAAGGTACTGCCACAGACTTCATCTTGAGCGACTGTGTCGGTCACCGTCCTGTATTGGAAACAATGTATGTCATGCCTCCTACAATTGACTACAAACCATTAGGTAAAGGCAAGCAAATGACATGGGATGAGGAGAAGTTCGTAGCATATGACCTGGGTTATCCTAAATCCATCGAATGTCTCTTGGCAGTGGTGGGTACTAAGTTCGGACGAATTGATTGGAACTATCCTGTCTTTGGAATGAAAGACGATAAATTATCACTTATCACTCAAGAAGAATTTGAATCTGGTGTTGCAACATCTATCCAACTATCCAATGACAATATTGAAAGTATCGACACTATTCAATTCGATCCAATGACATTCGATTTGTATTTCGGTGGTAAGGTAGCTCAACCTGTTTCTGCACTGGATGTCAATGCGGATTTGGCAGAGGTAGCGGGTAAGACCTATCGCCATGCTAAGATCTTCTTTGACCCAGCAATAGAGGTGACTATCAGTGGTGTAACCAATATGGCTACGGCATATAACTTGGACTACATGGAACTCAAGGACGGCAATGTGGTGAAGTTCTTGGGCGAGAAGGGTATGTATGAGGTATATTACTTGCCTGAAGAGGACTATATCGCGGTTGAGCCATTGCGTGATGCTGTTTATCCTAATGTAATGTGGATGACCGGTGTGGGCTTTGGTTTGCCAGTGGCTGCACCTAAGGTACAAGGCGGTTGGGGCTTTGACAACCTCGGACAGTATATCGCATGCCGCACCGTAGCACCTAAGGTATATCAATTCACTGCATACCTGAAGAATGGTGCGAACGCTGACTTTGAGACATATGGTTCGCTCAACTTCAAGTTCTTCCACCAGAAAGGTTGGGGTGGCGAAGAAGTAGGTGGCAACTATGAGCAAATTGGTTTGGATATTAAGGGTGTAGGTTCTGAGGGCTTGACCAAGGTGAATGGTGATACAGGTGCGGAAGCAGGTAACTGGATTGCTAATACCCAAGAGGAGTTTGAGGGCATCTATCGCATTACACTGGATCAAAACAAGCTGACCACTACATACGAGAAATTACGATAAAATTCTACAACAATGACCAAAGTGAATAATCTATTATTTATAGGTATTGCAGCCGCTCTGCTCGGCTGCAATACCCCCGTTGATAATCCTAAGGATGACCCTACAACTGATCCAACCCTACAACGCGATGTGATGACCTATGTCACTACCGCAGATGGCACAATGGGCTTCGTGGCAGTGGGCAAAGACTATGCCGAGGGACTAAATATGTCACCAGAGCGCACACTCACACTCAACCCTAATGTGCGTTACCAAACATTTGATGGCTTTGGTGCCGCTATCACTGGTGCTGCGGCATTCAACCTCATGCAGATGCCTGCTGAGCGTCGTCAGAAGCTCTTAGTAGAGACTTTTTCTCAGGAAAAGGGTATGGGCTATGGCTACGTGCGTGTACCAATCGGAGGTAGCGATTTCAACGCGCGCAGCAATTATGACTATACATGCTGCGACATCAAGGGTATCGAAAACTTTGCGCTTACCTCTGATGAGGTGGATTATATTATTCCTGTGCTGAAAGAGATTTTGGCTATCAATCCTGATCTAAAAGTGATGGGTACACCTTGGAGCTGCCCTATCTGGATGAAGGTGAATGATATCCATAGCAAAGCGCCTTATACTGGCTCAAACAAATGGGTGGGTGGTTATCTCAATCCTGACTACTATCAAGATTATGCGATGTACTTCGTGAAGTGGATCAAGGCCTTCGAGGCAGAGGGTATCCATATCACCAGTGTTACCCCACAAAACGAACCACTCAACTGGGGCAACTCTATGTCGCTCTATATGCCTTGGGATCAGGAGCGCGACTTTATCAAGTTAGCACTCGGACCTGTCTTTGCACGAGAAGGTATTACAACCAAGATTATTTGCTTTGACCATAACTACAACTATGACGGCAAGAAAGACCAATTGCAATATCCTATAAAGATATATGCTGATCCGGAAGCAAGCCAATACATTGACGGCGCAGCATACCATAGCTACGGCGGTAGCCCTGTGGAATTGGATGCTATCCATAAGTTAGCCCCAGAGAAGAACCTCTACTTCACCGAGCAATCCATCGGTACGTGGAACTACCAGAGTTTCGGTCAGTCCCTCATGTCTGAGATGAAGAACACCTGTATTGGTACCGTCACACGCTGGTGCAAAGCAGTCATCGTATGGAATTTCATGCTTGACGAGAACGGAGGCCCTCATGGTGGTCCAGGTGCTTGCGCTACATGTTATGGTGCGGTGGATATTTCTTCTAAAGACTATACCACGCTCAACAAACGCAGTCACTACTACGTGATTGGTCACCTGAGCAAAGCGCTCAAACCCGGCTCTACTCGCATTGGTGTTTCGGGCTATATGCCTACAGGTCTATCTGCTGTGGCATCGGAGAACCCTGATGGTACCTACGGTTTGGTGCTGCTCAATGAGAATGCGCAAGGTATGTCTTTCATCATTGAGCACAACGGCAAGCACTTCGAGATTAAGTTGCCTGCAGAGAGTATCACTTCTTGCGTGTTGTAATACAGAATGAGAACGCATTGGCGAACATATATTATTCCTGCCATGTTGCTGATGTCTTGCATGCTATTGAGCGCATGCAAGTCACCAGCAGAGCAGCGCATATGCTTCTTCGGCTCCTCTGTGTGTAGAGGTGTTGGTGCCGATTCACTCAATGGCTACGCATCCCAAATAACTGCCACCTTGCCTACTGGTTGGGAGAGTGTGAATATCTCCGTCGATGGCAATAATACCTACGACCTCTTTGCTCGCTTTGAGCGCGACATGACACCCATAGAGGCAAAATATGTGGTCATTGGTATCAGCTTGGGTAACGAGGGATTACACGAGAAAGGCGCACGTGCTGTGCTGTCATACAAGGAGAATATGCCGCGCTTGATTCGCATGCTGCAAGACCAGGGTAGAGTAGTGGTGGTTACCAACAACTATCCTCGCGCCGACTTCAATGAGGTGGATTACGAGGATCTGTGCGCAGTGAACTTGGAGGTTCAACAGTGGGATATTCCTACCATCAATGTGTTTGGCACTATCGATGATGGGCAAGGCCGCTGGGCAGAACATCTATGGAATGGTTCGGATATCTATCACCCCAATCAGTTGGGACATGAGGCAATGGCTTCGTCTTTTCCGCTGACGATGTGGGAAGCATTGCAAGCAGGCAAACCGCTGCCAGAGTATATCTCTACGCAAGGCGATGAGAACGGTGTGGCATGCGTGAGCTTCGTGCCAGAGGGACACGTGCAATCCTATACATTGAGCTATATCAGTGCAGATACCACTTATACTGAGGTCTATGCTGCGGCACAGAAGAAGCTGTGGCAATACGCCAACGGGCAACAGGTATCTGTTACCGAAGGAATAGATAAGACAATTGGTACTATCACAATACAGGGCAATAATGTCCATCAAGTCTTTTTCTATCGCGCAGCAATGACCGAACGCGAAGTGCGCGCGCTGGCAAGAGGCAAGATGTTGCGCTCCAGTCTGGAGATATACTGCCCACTATTGGGTGGCGAAACGACCAATTATGCACAAACAATGAATTGTGTTTCAATTCACAATAAATAACTAATTATTAACCAATTTGAATTTAATTTTTATGAAAAAGATTTTTTCTCTTTTCTTAGCGATGACAGCTATGGTTGCTGTTCATGCTACTGATTACTACTTGGCTGGTGAAGCAAGTGGTTGGAGCAACAACAACGAGTCTTTCAAGTTCGTTGAAGTAGGTGGCGTTCTCACTCTTGAGGTGGCTGACCTGTATGGCGAGTTTAAAGTAACAGAAGATGGCAAATGGCACCCACAACATGGTGCAGCAGCTGCTGGCGAAGGTGTGGCTTTGAATACTCCATACACTTTAGTAAAGTGCATCGACACTCCTGAAAAAGAGGGTGATGCTCCTGCTAATGCTGCAATTCTTATGCCTGAGAACTCTGGATTTGAGAAACCACGTTACAAAAATGCAAAGCTGACATTGGATGTTTCCAATCCTGATGCTATTGTAATCAACCTCGTTGCAGGTACTCTTTATGATAATGCTGCATTGCCTGATACCTACCAAATCGTAGGTGCATTCACCAACAACTGGAGCACAACTGATGCTATCCAATTTGAGGAGGTTGCTGGCGTATTGACCGCAAACGTTCCTGACTTGAGCGGTACCTTCAAGATCATCAAGAACCGCGCTTGGGACGAGCAATGGGGTACCAACCGTGAAACTAATGCAGGTCTTGCTATGGGCGTTCCTTATGTAATGAGCGGAAAATTGAATGGTGCTGACCCTGCTAACTTGGCATTGGCTAACCCATTCGGTAGCTATACCAACGCTGTTCTTACCCTTGAGGTGAAGGAAAATGGTGAGATGGTATTGACACTTGTTTCTGGTACATTCCAATTGATGCAAGCTGATTGGCACCTCCCAGGTACAAAACTTGGTTGGACTTGTGATGTAGATCAACGCTTCGAGAAAGTAGGCGAGAATACCTACGAGTTGCTCGCTGCTGAGTTTGGTGCAGATTTCAAGGTTGTTTATGGCATTTGGGCTGTAGAGTTTGGTGCACCAAATGAGGATGCTAAGTGGGAAATCAACAAAGAATACACCTGCGTATTCAAGGGTGGTAATATCCATGCTGCAGATGATGCTGCTGTATTTACCGACTGCACCATCCGCCTCGTAGTGGATTATGAGAACGTAGTTGTTAAGATTACTATCCTCAACGACCAAACAGCTGTGGAAGATGTATTGCTTCCTAACACTGCAACCAAGATCATTGAGAATGGTCAAATCTATATCATTCGCGATGGCGTACGCTACAATGCATTGGGTACTGTGGCTAAATAATTGCACATCTCCATTAGTGTAGAGCGGCTGACTACCGCTCTACATTTCTATTATTTATCAATTAAATGCTATGAAGAAACCATTATTTTTCTTATTTATCCTGTCTATGGTATGCTTGCCTATGATGGGACAAGTGTATTTGGATGCTTCTGCTCTAATCGAAGAACGCATCGAAGACGCACTCGCTCGCATGACCCTTCAAGAGAAGATTGCTATGATTCACGCACAGTCTAAGTTCTCCTCACCCGGCGTAGCGCGCTTGGGTATCCCTGGCATTTGGTGCACTGATGGCCCTCACGGTATTCGTCCTGAGGTGCTATGGGACGAGTTGAATCAAGCTGGGTGGACCAACGACTCCTGTATCGCCTTCCCTGCACTCACTTGTTTGGCTGCTACGTGGAATACCGATATGTCTTATCTGTATGGTGTCAGCATTGGCGAGGAAGCACGCTACCGTAACAAGGATGTGCTACTCGGCCCTGGCGTCAATATCTATCGCACCCCGCTCAATGGTCGCAACTTTGAGTATATGGGCGAAGACCCATACTTGGCTTCTAAGATGGTGGTGCCTTATGTCAAAGGCGTACAGGAGCAAGGCGTAGCAACTTGCGTCAAGCACTATGCCCTTAACAACCAAGAGGTGGATCGCCACTGGGTGAATGTCAATCTGTCTGACCGCGCACTCTACGAGATTTATTTGCCTGCTTTCCGTGCGGCTATGCAAGAAGGCAAGTCATGGTCTATCATGGGTGCGTACAACCTCTATAAGGGGCAATATGCTTGCCACAACTCTGTTCTTCTGCAAGATATCTTGCGAAAGGAGTGGGGTAGTGATGCGGCTGTCATCTCCGACTGGGGAGGCACCATGAATACTGACCAAGCTATCACCAATGGCCTTGACCTCGAGTTTGGTACATGGACAGACGGATTGTCGGATGGGGCCTCTAGCGCATACGATATTTATCACTTGGCTCTTCCTTATTTGCGCAAAATTCAAAGTGGTGAAGTGGGTACTAAGGAACTCGATGATAAAGTGCGCAATGTCTTGCGCCTCATCTTCCGCACATCTATGAACCCCAACAAGGCTTTTGGTGCTATGTGCTCCGAGGCACACAGCGCTGCGGCTCGCAAGATTGCAGGCGAAGGTATGGTGCTCCTGCGTAATGCCAATAATACCCTTCCTATCGAACTAAAAGCATCTGAACGCCCTACTATCCTCGTGGTAGGCGAGAATGCCATCAAGATGATGACCGTAGGTGGTGGCTCATCTTCACTCAAAGCGAAATACGAGATTTCACCACTCCAAGGTATCCAAGAACGTGCAGGCGATATGGCTAACGTACAATATGTACGCGGATACGTTGGTGATATAGGTGGTGAATACAATGGTGTGACCACAGGTCAGTCATTGCAGGACGACCGTACACCAGAGCAACTCACCGCAGAGGCTGTAGCTGCGGCTAAGAATGCCGATTATGTCATCTTCGTGGGCGGTATGAACAAAGCGCACCATCAGGACTGCGAGGATGGCGACCGCTTGCATTATGAGTTGCCATATGCGCAAGACCAACTCATCTCTGCGCTAACGGCTGTCAATAATCGTGTTATTTTCGTCTCTATCTCCGGTAACGCACACGCTATGCCTTGGACTCAAGACGTAGAGGCTATCCTGCAAGCATGGTATAGCGGTTCAGAGACAGGTCATGCGGTGGCAGATGTCATATTCGGCGATGTCAATCCTTCGGGCAAACTGCCATATACTATCCAACCTGCTTTAGCAGATTATCCCGCTCATCAATATGGCGAAATAGCATATCCTGGTGTGGACAAACAAGTGCATTACATGGAGGATATATTCGTGGGCTATCGCTATGCTGACCTCTATGGTACACGTCGTCCAATCAAGTACGCTTCTCAAGGTGTGCAATATACCATCAATCCTCCTAAACGCAAACCTACTTTCCCATTCGGATTTGGCTTGAGTTATACCACGTTTGCATACGGCGAAGCTTCATTGAATGGAGACCAAATCACTGTTTCTGTTACCAATACAGGTGCGCGTGCAGGACAAGAGGTGGTGCAACTCTATATATCGGATAGCAAAGCATCAGTCGTTCGTCCTAAAAAGGAGTTGAAGGGATTCGCGAAG
>CALZHO010000018.1 GCA_945787425.1 uncultured Bacteroidales bacterium | reverse complement strand
GCTGCGCTTGAAGATGGAAGATATGAGAAAAGGTGAGATAGACATAATCACATTGGGTTGCTCGAAGAACTTGGTGGATGCAGAGCGATTGATGCGCCAATTGGAATTGGCGGGATATCGCTGTGTACACGATTCGGCTAATCCCAAAGGCGAGATAGCTATCATCAATACCTGCGGATTCATCGGCGATGCCAAAGAAGAAAGCATAGAAATGATACTGCAATTTGCGGAGCGAAAAACGCAAGGCAAACTGCGCAAGTTGTACGTCATGGGGTGTCTGTCGCAACGCTACAGAGAAGAACTACCTGCGGAGATTCCAGAAGTGGATAAGTGGTTTGGGAAGTTTGATTACATGGGGATCGTGGAGGAGGTGAAAGGTGAAAAGTTAAAGGTGAAAGGTGAAAGGTTAAAGGTGAAAGGTGAAAGGTTAAAGGTGAAAGGTGAGGGATATGAGCGGGCACTAACTACGCCGAAGCATTATGCGTATCTGAAGATTGCAGAGGGGTGTAACAGGTACTGTTCGTATTGCGCGATACCGTTGATTACGGGGCGATTCACATCGCGAAAGATGGAGGATGTATTGGATGAGGTGCGATGGTTGGTGGAGCAAGGTGTGAAGGAGTTTAATGTGATAGCACAAGACTTATCCAGTTACGGATTAGACCTTTACGGCGAACATAGATTGGCACAGTTGGTGGATGAGATGGCACAGATTGAAGGCGTGGAGTGGATACGATTGCACTACACCTACCCTACAGATTTCCCATACGACCTGCTACCTGTGATGGCGAAGCATAAGAATGTCTGCAAGTATATGGACATTGCTCTGCAACATTGTTCGGACAATATGCTGCAGAAAATGCATCGTCACATCACCCGCGAGGAGCAAGATGCAGTGATAGCGCGCATACGCCGCGAGGTGCCTGGGATATGCATCCGCACAACCCTGCTGGTGGGACATCCAGGAGAGACGGAAGAAGACTTCAACGAGTTGTGCGAGTGGGTGAAGGAGATGAAGTTTGAACGCATGGGGGCATTTGCATACAGCGAAGAAGAAGGAACATTCGCGGCAAAGCACTACAAAGATGATATTCCACAAGAAGAAAAAGAGCGTCGCGTGGACACACTAATGGCCATACAACAGTCGATTTCAGCGGAGATATTGAGCCAAATGGTGGGCACGAGACAACGCGTGGTGATAGACAGAGAGGAAGAGGAATATTACGTCGGACGCACGCAGTATGACTCGCCCGAAGTGGATTGCGAGGTACTGATAGAGAAGGAGGCGATGAGGCGAGAAGGCGATGAGGCGATGAGGCAATTGAAAATTGGAGAATATTACGAGGTAACTATCATAAAATCAGAGGACTTTGACCTCTATGCACAATTATGAAAACAAAAGAACTAATCCAACACATTGCGACAAGCACTTCCATGACTAAGACACACACGGAAGAGTTGCTGAATGCAACTGTGGCCGTGTTGCAAAAAGAATTACTTGCAGGGAAGAGTGTACAATTGCAAAACTTTGGTACGCTGGAGATGAAACGCAAAAACGCTCGTGTAGTAGTACACCCACAAACAAAAGAACGCACAACTATCCCAGAGAAAATGCAATTGACTTTCAAGCCCAATCAAAGCATTAAAGAACAACTCAAAAACATCTAAAGTATGGCTAATGATAAACTGACATGGGTAGAACTACGCAAAGCAGTAGCTCAAGCCGCCAACCTGACAGAACAAGAAACAGGACAGTTTCTCAATGCCCTTTTGGATGCATTAGTAGAGGGTTTGAAAGAAGATAAGCAAGTGAAAATCAAAGGGATTGGAACTTTTTCACTCAAATCAGTAGCACCTCGTAAAAGCGTGAATATTGCCACAGGCGAAACCTTTACGATTGAAGGATACAACAAACTGACCTTCAGTGCAGAATCTATGCTCAAGGAGAGCGTGGAAAAACGTTTGGAACAGCCCATAACAGAAGCCGTGATGGCAGAAATCAATCCAGACCCTATGCGCAAACTGGGTGAACAAGCCGATGAAATCGTGGATATCTTAGCGGAATTAGGACAAGCGGTATCCAAACCAAGTTTGGAGGTTGAAGAAGTTCCAGAAGTTCCAGAGGTTCCAGAAGTTCCAGAGGTTCCAGAGGAGAAGGCAGAAGAAGCTATTGAAGAGCCAGCGATAGAACCTATGCCAGAACCTAAAGAGGAGCCAACAGAGGAACCTGTGGAAGCAGTTACAGAGGAGCCTACAGAAGAAGCAGAACCTATCGCAGAACCTATCGCAAAACCAACATGCAAGTGCCACAAATGGGTGTGCTGGGTGATTGGTGTACTGTTGCTATTCGGTATCGTGGGAACGGGCGTGTATTTCCGTGCGACATTGATACAATGGTGGCAATGCATGAAAGACTGTCAACCCATTACGGAGGAAGTGAAAGAAGTTTTAGCAGTTGAAGAAGTGGAAGAGGTGAAAGAACTGACATTGGCAGAGAAACCACGCGAGTATGTGAATTTCATTGGTATAGAGCGAGTTGGGAAAGATAGTCGATTGGCATGGATAGCGTACAAGTATTATGCGCAAAAAGACTTGTGGGTGTTTATCTACGAAGCGAATAGAGACCTCATTAAACATCCTGCACATGTGCGTGAGGGTCAGGTGATTCGTATCCCCGAGCTGAGCGAGGAGTATCGCAATCTGTACAACCCAGAACTGAAAGCGTTGGTGGATAGTTTGGCGGTGGAGTACTTGAAGAAGTAGGTTAAAGGCTAAAGGTTAAAGGCAAGAATATTTGAACGAAGATGTAATACATATTCACAGGGCACGGACGCATAATCTGAAAGACATAACCGTAGATATTCCACGCAACAAGTTGGTCGTTATCTCGGGTGTCAGCGGTAGCGGTAAGTCTTCATTGGCCTTCGACACATTGTTTGCCGAAGGTCAACGGCGTTATGTAGAGAGTCTGAGTTCGTATGCACGGCAGTTCCTTGGACGTATGCAGAAACCCGATGTGGACTTCATAGAGGGCATACCTCCAGCCATAGCCATTGAGCAGAAAGTGACCAACCGTAACCCGCGAAGCACCGTGGGGACGGTGACGGAGATACACGAGTATCTCAAACTGCTCTTTGCTCGAGCAGGCAAGACCATCTCGCCTGTGAGCGGAATGGAAGTGAAACGCCATAGCATACATGACGTGGTGGAGTGTCTAAGAAAACAACCGACAGGGACAAAAGTGCTTCTATTGTCGCCTATTGTAGCGGAGAATATAGAGGAACAATTGGGTATTTGGCAGCAACAGGGCTTTGCTCGTTTGTACCAATTCAAGGAAGATGGAACAGGGGAAGTGCTGCGACTGAATCAAGTGCTGACAAACAACGGAGATATTTTCATCCAACAACATAAAGAACCACATTCAACAACACCTGCACGTGCCAACATTGCGCTTGCCGAGAAGGAAAATTTGACCTATCTGCTGGTTGACCGTGTCATAACCGATGGGGAAGAGAGTACGCTGAACCGATTTGCAGACTCAGTGCAGACAGCGTTCTTTGAGGGAAAAGGGGTGTGCAAGTTGGTGATAGAGAGACCAAATATAGATCGCTGCGCTGACGATTGCCCTACGGGCTGTAGATCGGCTTCGCCTGAAGATGGAAGAGAATCTAAGATTATTACCTTCTCGCAACGCTTTGAGGCAGACGGGATTACGTTTATGGAACCGACGGAGCACCTGTTTGACTTCAATAGTCCATTGGGAGCTTGTCCTACCTGCGGTGGATACGGCAATGTAATTGGTATAGACCCCGACTTGGTCGTTCCAGACAAGACGAAAACGATATACGAAGGAGCGATAGCATGTTGGAAAGGCGAGAAAATGGGTCTGTGGAACGAAGCACTGATTTATGCAGCGGATAAGTTTGACTTTCCAATACATACGCCCTACTACGAACTGACAGCAGAACAGAAGCAGTTGCTGTGGATTGGCAATGAACATTTTCACGGATTGAATGACTTTTTCCACGAATTGGAGAGCAAACAATACGCAAAGATACAGTATCGCGTTATGCTCAGTCGCTATCGCGGAAAGGCGATATGTCCAGACTGCCTTGGCAAGCGATTGAAGAAAGAGGCGGAGTATGTGCTGGTAGGCGGAAAGTCGATTACGGAGCTTAGTCAAATGCCGATTACGCAGTTAGCGGAATGGTTTAAAGACTACACAGCAGCCGTAGTGTCGCCCGATGAGCAAAGTGCTGTCCCTACGGGAGGTGATGGAAATCTCTCTTCTTTTGAGCCTCTTTTAACAGAGATTCGTTCGCGGCTTCAGTTTATGCAGGATGTTGGCTTGGGGTATTTGACACTCAGCCGTATGTCTAACACATTGTCGGGTGGCGAGGGACAGCGAATCAATCTGGCTAAGTCGCTGGGTAGTAGTCTGGTAGGTTCGTTGTACGTATTGGACGAACCCAGTATCGGTTTGCATCCAAGGGATACACAACGGCTGATACATGTGCTGAAGCAGTTGCGCGATTTGGGCAATACGATAGTGGTAGTGGAGCACGATGATGAGATACAGAAAGCCGCGGATTATTCGATAGAGATTGGTCCGAAAGCAGGTCGCCATGGCGGCGAACTGGTATATGCGGGCGCACCGAAAATAGAGAAATTCACCTACTCTATTCCGCCTTATAGACGCCAATGGAATAACTATATAGAGGTTATCGGTGCGACAGAAAACAATTTGAAGAATATCAATGTTCGCTTCCCGCTGAATGTAATGACTGTGGTGACGGGTGTGAGCGGTAGCGGCAAATCATCGCTGATTACGAAGGTACTTTACCCTGCGCTGAAGAAACATTATGGCGGTATAGCCGAACGAACGGGCGACTTCGGCAGTCTGAGAGGTAGTCTGCAACTGATTCATAACGTGGAGTTTGTGGATCAAAATCCATTAACCAAATCGTCGCGTTCGAACCCAGTGACCTATCTGAAAGCATACGACGAGATACGCAAATTGTATGCCGAGCAGCCATTGAGCAAACAGATGGGCTTCACGCCATCGCATTTCTCGTTTAACACGCCAGGCGGTAGGTGCGAAGCCTGCCAAGGTGAAGGAACGATACGGATTGAGATGCAGTTTATGGCGGATGTGGTGTTGGAGTGCGAGCACTGCAAGGGTAAACGCTTCAAGCAGGATGTACTGGACGTGCTGTATCGCGACAAGAGCATTTACGATGTGCTGGAGATGACAGTTAATCAGGCGATTGAATTCTTCTCCGAAGATTTGGCATGTAAGAAGATTGTCAACAGGTTGCGTCCGTTGCAGGATGTAGGTATAGGGTATGTGAAGTTGGGTCAATCAGGTAGTACCTTGTCAGGTGGGGAGAGTCAGCGCGTGAAGTTGGCCTCGTTCTTGGCACAAGAGAATGCAACACCTACCCTCTTTATCTTCGATGAGCCCACCACGGGATTACATCACCACGACGTGGCAGTGCTGTTGAAAGCTCTGAATGCGTTGATTAGCAGAGGGCACTCGGTATTGGTGATTGAGCATAATCCATCGGTGATATTGGCAGCCGACCATATTATAGATTTAGGACCAGAGGGAGGCGATGAAGGAGGAAGGATAGTGGCTGAAGGCACGCCAGAGCAGATTATGGAGTGTGCGGATAGTTATACAGGTAGAGCATTAAACGAATTGAAAGACAGTTTTATATGATAAGCGTAGAACATCTCAGCATAGAATACTCGTCGCGTCCGATATTGGACGATATTACTTTTTTGATTAACCCGCGCGACAGAGTGGCGTTGGTAGGCAAGAACGGCGCGGGTAAGACGACTCTGCTTCGATTGTTGGCAGGAGTGGAAACTCCCACATCGGGTCGCATCAGCAAGATGGGCGACCTGACCATCGGTTACTTACCACAAGTGATGATGCATGTGGACGGGAAGACGCTGAGAGAGGATGTGATGGGGGTCATCGCTCAGAGCAATATTTTAGAAAACGCTTCGCTACAGAACGGCGCAAGCGCCTACAGTTTAGAGGCAGGAATATCAGGCGAGGAGGCACGTTTTATCGCGGAGATGGATAGGACTATTATCGGTTTGGGATTTGAAAGGAAGGATTTTGATCGTCCTTGTTCGGAGTTCTCGGGTGGATGGCGTATGCGTATAGAGTTGGCGAAGATACTCTTGCAACACCCTGACCTACTACTCCTTGATGAGCCAACCAACCACCTCGACATAGAGTCCATACAATGGCTGGAGGAGTTCCTCAAGAACAACGGTAGTGCGTTGGTATTAGTGAGCCACGACCGCGCTTTTTTGGACAATGTGACGACTCGAACGATTGAGATTACGCTCGGTAGGATATACGACTATAACGCCTCCTACTCGCAATTCAAGGTACTGCGCCAAGAGCGACACGAACAGCAAGTGCGTGCCTATATGAATCAGCAGAAGATGATTCAAGAGACAGAGGAGTTTATTGAGCGTTTCCGATACAAGGCCACCAAAGCGGTGCAGGTGCAGTCGCGCATCAAGCAGCTGGAGAAACTGGAGCGATTAGAGGTGGATTTGGAGGACAACTCGCGACTGAGTTTGCGTTTTCCGCCAGCACCACGCAGCGGCGACTTCCCTGTGATAGTGGAAGATTTGCGCAAAGATTTTGGCGAGCATACGGTATTTCAAGATGTGACCTTCACTATTCGCAGAGGCGAGAAAGTGGCATTTGTAGGTAAGAACGGCGAAGGCAAGACGACACTGGTGCGTTGTATCATGGGGCAGTTGGATTATATGGGTATGCTGAAGATTGGACACAACGTGAAGATTGGGTACTTTGCGCAGAACCAAGCGGCATTGTTGGACGGTGAACTAACTGTATTCCAGACGATTGACAATGTAGCGGTGGGCGATATTCGCACACAGATACGCAATATCTTGGGTGCATTTATGTTTGGAGGAGAGGCTTCGGAGAAGAAAGTGAAAGTGCTGTCGGGTGGCGAGAGAAGTCGTTTGGCGATGATTCGTTTGCTGCTGGAGCCATGTAACTTGTTGATACTTGATGAGCCCACGAACCACCTTGATATGCAGTCGAAGGATGTGCTGAAAGCCGCATTGAAGGAGTTTAATGGTACCGTGATCTGCGTGAGCCACGACCGCGATTTCTTGGACGGACTGGTGGACAAGGTGTATGAGTTTGGTGGTGGTAAAGTGAAAGAACACATTGGCGGGATCTATGATTTCTTGCGCAGCAAAAGGATAGACTCGTTGCAGGAGTTGGAGAGGAAGAGCGATGAAGCGATGAGGCGAAAAGGCGATGAGGCGAAAGGCGAGAGTTCTTCTGCGAAGTTGGATTATGCAGCACAGAAAGCCGCCGCTGCAGCGCGTCGCAAGAAAGAGAAACAGATTGCCGATGTGGAAGCAGCTATTGCGAAGTTGGAAGAAGAACAACAAGAGATAGAAGCACTGCTGACAGATGTAGCGCAACAAACGGCGGAGAATTTCCAACGCTATGAGCATATCAAACGCGAGATGGAACAACGCCTTTACGAATGGGAAATACTCAGCGAAGAAGAATGATTATGGACGAAATTATTGAATATATCATCACATTCTTGCTGTACGGCAATGCAAATGCAGCCAAACAAGTAGGATATACTGCTGATGAAGCAGAATGGTGCCATTACCGCGTAGTGATTGTACCTAATGGACAGTTGGGGAAAGAGATTGTGTTGCCCGACCTTAGTGAGGCGAAAGGCGAGAGATTAGAGGCGAAAGGCGCGGAACATTCAACTTGGATTATTCACACGGATATTGTCTATAATACCTTCTTCTTTATTTCGCGGGCGGAGGAATTGATTAACCCGCAGCGCGATGAGCACGGAAGATTCTTGGCCAAGTATTCGATTTTGGGTCAGAATAACCGTCTGATGATTCCTACGGTGGACGAGTATGCGCGCATGCTGATGAAACTGTTGGATTTGCCATTGCCTACCCCATCGTTTAGCAAAATCTATTTGACGCACGATATAGATACGGTTGCCCATTACCGCCATTGGCGCGGAGCGATAGGAGGCATCATGCGCGGTCAATGGCGCAAAGTGATGGCTTCGCTGAAGAATCTTCACAACGACCCTGCTTTTACCTTTTCATGGCTGATTGCGCAAGATAAGAAAGTGGCAGGGGCTAAATGTATTTACTTTATCAAAGATACAGAAGGCAAAGGGTACGATTATCCTCAATACAAATTGGATGGTAAAGATTTTGAAACCGCAGAACAGTTGATAGTAAACAGCGGTGCCAAGATTGGGTTACATTCGAGTTACTATGGTGGAAAGATGACCAATGTGGTGGTATTCACACATATGGTGAACAAAGAGAGTGTTAGGGAGGGAGATATTATAAAAATTAAGGACTTGTACCACCGTAGTCATTATCTTCGTTGCTCAATAGATGACATGCAAATGTTGGTAAACATGGGCATAACCGATGACTTCACGATGATGTTCCCTGATCAAGTAGGATTCCGTTTGCAGACCACACGACCTGTGCGCTGGATTAATCCTAAGACAATGCAAATCACTGATTTAGCGTTGCATCCACTGACAGTCATGGACTGCACACTGAGCAACAGTAACTATATGAATCTCAGCGAGGATGAGGCATATTTCGAGTGTCAGCGATTGTTTGACAAAGTGCATCAGAACGCTGGCGAAGTGGTACTACTCTGGCACAACAGCAACCCTACAGGCAACATATACCATAGCAGTTTATATCCTAAATTGCTGGAAATGTTAGTAGAGAATTGATTGACACTGCAATGAAACTGAATATCCTCATATTAGCAGACCCTTTTGGCAGACCCTCATTCGCACCGAGACTGCGCTATTTGTGCAACTATCTCATGAGGCAGGGACATCAGATTGCTGTATATACGGAGCAGTTTCAGCCGTTTGATTTTCCACATTCTTATCCGATTATAGAAAAACCTATCGCCTACCACAACACGTGGCAGTGGGCATGGCAATCACTATGGTCATTGCTCACGGACTGGCGTAATCGGCAGTTCTCGCAATGGGTGAAAGAGCAAGTGAAGGAGCAGGACTTTGACAT
Source organism: uncultured Bacteroidales bacterium (assembly GCA_945787425.1). Lineage (GTDB taxonomy): Bacteria > Bacteroidota > Bacteroidia > Bacteroidales > Paludibacteraceae > Colicola. The sequence continues at coordinate 1,910 of CALZHO010000018.1, read as the reverse complement.
GGTTTTCTGCACAACATTCTCCACCTTCCCACTGAGAGCCGCATACGACATCGCTCGTGAAAAGAATATTCCCCTCATCACCGACATTCGCGACTTGGATGAGCAAGTGCCTGGCGCTCAATACCAGAGCCACCGCCAATGGTGGGCAAAGCCATTTAGCCATTGGTACAAGTGGGTGAATATCCGCCGCCGCAACCATGTGCTAAGCAAGGCCAATGCTGTAACCACAGTATCGCCATGGCATGTGGATTTTATCCGCCAATACAATAGCAACGTACATCTTATTTACAACGGATACGACCCTACACAATTCTATGCCAAAGATATTCCTACCGACACTTTCCGTATATCATACATTGGGCGAATCTACGAATTCCAAAGCACAGCACTCATTGAGCAAGCCGTTCGCGAACTGAATCTGCCTAATGTAGAATTGAACATCCATACTCCTGATTACCAACCTATTCCACTGAATCAGGTAGGTGATGAACTACGCCGTAGCAGTATGGCTTTGGTACTGACTAATCCCTATGCCAGAGGCATGATGACTACTAAGTTTTTTGAAGCATTCGGTTGTGAGAAGCCCATACTCTGCATTCCTTCCGACAATGGATTATTGGCACAAACGATCCACCAAACCAACGCTGGAATAGCATCATCCGAAATCAATGAGATAAAAGCATTTATCCTTGAGAAATACCACGAATGGCAGCAAAATGGCTTTACTCGCCAAGCGGTAATCAACAAAGAGCAGTTCTCACGCGAGAAACAAGCCCAGCAATTCGAACAACTATTCACCTATTGCGTACAGACATGGCAAAAATAAGCGTCATAGTACCCATCTACAATGCCGAGAAATACTTGGCACAGTGTCTTGAGTCCATCATACACCAGACATATCGCGATCTGCAAATCCTGCTCATCAACGATGGTTCTACTGATAGCAGCCTATCCATAGCGCAAGATTTCGCCCAGCGAGACACTCGTATTGAGATTCATACACAATCTAATCAAGGACAAGGCGCCGCACGCAACAACGGATTGCAACATGCCACAGGTGAGTACATTTCATTCGTAGATGCAGATGACTATCTGGACAACGATTTCTACGAAACCCTTCTACCATATATTACCAACTACGATTGCGTGCAAATTGGTTATAGGCGCGTAGGCACAGATGGTTGTATCATGGAGCAGAAACTTCCTCGCTATTTCTATCAGTTCACTTCGCCGTGTATGCGATTGTATCGTAGCAGCATTTTCACGCAATATGCTCTTACTTTCCCCGAAGGAATGATTTACGAGGATGTGGTTTTCTCATTGGATTTTTGGGAGACCAATCCCACATACGTTCAGGTTCCCTATACGGGCTATAACTATACATATAATCCCCTTTCTACGACTGCCAAACGCAATCGCACAAAGGAGGAACAACTTTTCCATATTTTGCAACAACGACTACGCCATGTCTCCACATTCAAGCATTGGTGTATTGTATTATTAACTATCATCCGACTAAAATTCCACTTCAAACGATATGACTAACTCCGAACTCCTTCATCTGCTCCGCTCAGAGGTCATCCCTGCAATCGGTTGTACAGAACCGATTGCCGTGGCATTGTGCGTGGCACGCGCTAAAGAACTATTAGGCGTAGAGCCAGACGAGATAACAGTTTATCTGTCAAAGAATGTCTATAAGAACGCCTTGGCAGTGGGTATTCCCAACACGGGCATGACGGGATTGCCTATCGCGATTGCGTTGGGTGCTACGGTCGGTAAGTCCGAGTATATGTTGGAGGTATTGCGCGATGCCACACCAGAAGCGGTGGCGTATGCCAAAGACTATATGCTACGCGTGCCAGCTACGATCAAAGTGGATTACGACGCCCCCAGTCTGCTCTATATCCATG
>CALZHO010000017.1 GCA_945787425.1 uncultured Bacteroidales bacterium | reverse complement strand
CACGAGTTGAATACGTACAAGCGAAAAGAGCAAAAACAGCGTAAATCCAAACTCCTATTGTGGGTGGCGCTATTGGTCATGCTGTTGGTTGTCTTTTACTATTTTCTATGAGTGATATTATCCATCTGTTGCCTGATAATGTAGCCAACCAAATTGCGGCTGGCGAGGTGATTCAGCGTCCAGCATCTTGTCTAAAAGAGTTGGTGGAAAATTCGCTGGATGCAGGTGCTACACACATCCGTATTCTGGTACGAGATGGTGGGCGTACTTTGTTGCAGGTGATTGATGATGGAAAAGGTATGAGCCCAACAGATGCGCGTATGGCTTTCGAACGACATGCTACATCCAAGATTCAACAAGCATCTGATCTTTTTCAGCTTCGTACCATGGGCTTCCGTGGAGAGGCTTTGGCCAGTATCTGTGCGGTAGCTCATGTGGAGGTCACTACACGGCGACCTGAAGATGAGATGGGTACGCGTCTGGAAATAGCTGGCTCTGATGTCATGGCGCAAGAACTCGTGCAATGTCCTCTGGGCACGAATATTCGTGTGAAGAACCTGTTTTATAATGTGCCTGCAAGACGACGCTTCCTGAAAACAGACCAGACCGAAATGCGGAATATTCAAATGGAGTACAATCGTATCGCATTGGTCTATCCTGGAGTGCAATTCACTCTGGTCAATAATGACGAAATAATATCTGAACTTCCTATCTCTTCTTTGAAGCAGCGGATAGAGAATGTTTTTGGGCATACCGCCAAACCTTTCACCAGCCAGCTCGTTGATGTTTCTGCTAATACCGAACTGGTAAATATCTATGGGTTTGTGGGAAAACCAGAGATGGCGACGAAGAATAGCCATCAATATTTCTTCGTGAACGGGCGATTTATGCGTCATCCTTATTTTCATAAGGCCATTCTTACTGCCTATTCTGGACTGTTAGCGGCGGACACTGTCCCTTCATATTTCATCTATTTTGATATTCAGCCAGATGCGATAGATGTGAATATACATCCCACTAAGACTGAAATCAAGTTTGCTGATGAGCAAGCAATATTCCAAATACTCTTGGCTGCGGTACGCGAGTCCTTAGGTAAGTTTAATATTACGCCATCCTTGGATTTTACATCAGAAACGCGTATTGAGATGCCGCAGACTTCTCCTAAACCAACAACGATTGCCATGCCGCGGTTGCAGGTGGACCCTTCTTATAATCCCTTTAAGACGTCATCGTCACGCCAACAGCCTGCTGCAAATGACTGGGAGAAACTGTATGTGCCATCTTCCTATGAGCCAACGTCTGAACTGACTCCTCAACAGTTATTCACACTGCCATCCATTACGGATACCACTCCACTGATGCAGTGGCAAAATAAGTATATTGTGCTGCCTACAGAGCAGGGATTAATGCTGGTTCACCAACATCGTGTTCATGCGGCTGTCTTGTACAAGGAATTGTTGTCTCAACTGAAGGAACGTAAGGGAATATCCCAATCTCTGCTTTTCCCCGAAGTGATTGAACTCTCCAATGTTGATATGACTACACTGCAATCATTGCAAGACGATTTGCAAGTGATGGGTTTTGCGTTGGAACAGTTGTCGCCCAATGCATATACCATCACAGCGGTTCCTATGCAACTCGGACAAGTGAATCCGATAGATACGCTCCTGCAAGTCATTCACCAAGTGCAAGATACGGGGTCTAATGTGGCTCTTCAATGGCAAGAAGCTATGACTTTGACACTCGCGGATAAGATGGCAATACCTCTGGGTAAATCGCTCACTGACTTGGAGATGCGCGACTTGCTGATTCGTTTCAACGAAAAATACTCTGCACAATACCTCAATAATGGTCAAACTATTTTCACAATTCTTACACTCGATGAAGTACAAAAGCGTTTTTAATGGTTGTATAGGGCTACTGTTGGGCTTCTTCTTTGCTGCTTGTTCTTCAGCCACCGATACGTTGGTTATCTTGCATACCAACGATACACATTCGCAGATAGAACCTATTGCTGCGGGAAAACGGAATGGTAATCATGCTGGATATGCAAGAAGAATGGGACTCATACAGCAGGAGCGAGAAGCTAATCCCAACCTGATTCTCGTGGATGCAGGCGATTTTTGCCAAGGGACGCCCTATTTTAATTTCTATCGAGGAAGAGTGGAAGTGGATGCGTTTAATAGGATGGGGTACGATGCCGTGACATTGGGCAATCATGAGTTCGATAATGGGGTGGATACGTTGGCAAGTGTTTTGCGAGATGCCCATTTTGCGGTGGTATCCACTAATTACGATGTGCAAAACACTCCATTGGAGGGTCTTGTGCGTCCTTATGTGGTGCTCACGCGCGCGGGCGTTCGCGTGGGTATATTAGGTGTAGGTGTCAATCCAAAAGGTTTGATTGCAGAAAAGAATTTTTATCCACTTCGATATTTAGAACCTATACCTGTGGTGCAAAAGGTGGCTGACGATTTGAAGAAAATCCATAAATGCGATGTCGTGATATGCCTCAGCCATCTTGGGACTGATGCCGTAAGCGATGAACAAATATCCGATGTTGCGTTGGCTAAAGCGACACGCAATATTGATGTGATTGTGGGGGGACATACCCATAAAGTGGTCACAAATAGGTATGTTGAAAATTTAGATGGCGATAGTGTTTTATTGTCGCAGATGGGCAAGTCTGGAGCCAGAATGGGCAAAATTTTGCTTAAAATAGCGGAATAATTGCAGATTTATGCCTAAAAATTTGGAAAATCGAAAAAAAAGTTGTTACTTTGCACCCGATTTTGTGCAGTAATCAAAAGAAAAAGAAAAATCTATATAATTATTAATAATAAAAAAATCATTAACATTATGGCTGAAATTGAAGCAAAAGTAAAAGCAATCATCGTGGATAAACTTGGTGTTGAAGAATCACAAGTTACTCCAGAGGCAAGTTTTACAGCAGATCTTAATGCAGACTCATTGGATACAGTAGAGTTGATTATGGAATTTGAGAAAGAATTTGGTATTTCTATTCCTGATGAGGATACTCAAAAAATCAACACTGTAAAGGACGTAATTGATTACATTGAGAAACTTCAGGCTTAATTCGCCTATCTAATTTTTTCATTAGCGAGTTTGCGGTTCTTTACTGTGGACTCGCTGTTGTTGATATTATATGGAGAAGAGGAGAGTTGTTATTACTGGTATAGGAATGGTAACACCGTTGGGAAACGATGTTCCTACATGTTGGGAGAATCTTCTAAAGGGTAAGAGTGCAGCAGATTTCATTACTCATTTTGATGCATCTAAATTCAAGACGCGATTTGCGTGTGAAGTGAAGAATTTAGATATATCATCTATTCTTGATCCAAAGGAGGCGCGACGATATGATCGTTGTATCCATTATGCTATCAAATCGGCTGAGGAAGCGATGTTAGATGCACAGATTGATGTAAATCAAGAGGATGCACTTCGTTGCGGTATCATATATGGTAGTGGTATGGGCGGTGTTCACACGTTGGATGTGAATATTGGTGGATATGGTGCAGGAGATGGTACGCCTCGTCATAGTCCATTTTTCATCCCGATGTCTATTACCAATATGGCAGCTGGAATATTAGCTATTCGATATGGATTCAAAGGTGTAAACTATGCTACTACTTCAGCTTGTGCTTCTTCGGCGCATGCTATTGCGGGAGCGTATTATCAAATACGAATGGGCTTGGCGGATGTGATGATTTCTGGAGGAACGGAGGCTGCTGTAGAAGTGTCAGGCATAGGTGGTTTTAATGCCTTACACGCTCTCTCAACCCGCAATGACTCGCCTGAGACAGCATGTCGTCCTTTCTCTGCTTCGCGTGATGGCTTTGTCTTAGGTGAAGGAGCAGGTACGCTTGTGCTGGAGGAATATGAGCATGCGAAGGCGCGTGGAGCGCATATTTATGCCGAACTTATCGGCGTTGGATTGACTTCTGATGCTTATCACTTGACTGCATCTGATCCTGACGGAATAGGAGCCAAAAATGCCATGCAACTCGCCATCAATGATGCAGGTATCAAACCGGATGAGGTGGATTATATCAATACACATGGTACTTCTACTCCGATTGGAGATTTAGCAGAATTGAAAGCCGTAAAAGCTGTGTTTGCTGAACACACATACCATATCTCGCTGACTTCATCCAAGTCCATGACAGGGCATCTTTTGGGAGGAACAGGAGCGGTAGAAGCTATTATTTCTATCCTATCTATGCAACGTGGGGTGGTGACTCCTACTATCAATCACGAAGAGGGGGACGAGGACTCAAATATTGATTATAAACTCAATTTCACTTTCAATCAAGCACAGCAGCGGAATATCCACTATGCGATGAGCAATAATTTTGGCTTTGGTGGTCACAACGCATGCTTGCTCTTCAAAAAACTTTGAAGCATTGAAAACCAGCAGCTTTGCTGATGAAACTTTGAAACTTTGAAACTTTTGAAACTTTTGAAACGTGGCTCAGCCACATTATATATTAACTGTTTTTATTTTTTAAGGTATTATGATTACAACTAAAATTGGTGAGAACGCAGGTTTGATCTGGAATGCATTACAAGGTGGTGCTCTCACATTCAAAGCTTTGAAGAAAGCTACAAATTTGAAGAACGACGATTTGAACCTCGCTTTGGGCTGGTTGGCCCGCGAAGGTAAAATCGCTTTCGAAGAGGCAAAAGAATTGACTATTTCTTTGCTTTAATCGTTATTCTTAGGGCTGTTTGGCATTTGCCAAACGGCTCTATTTTCGCCGTCAATTACGCACAATAGACGCACAATAGACGCACTATTCACGCACAATAGACGGACAATACACGCACAATTCCAATCTCATCCAACTACTATGAATATAGCTATCGTGGGCGCATCAGGCGCCGTAGGACAAGAATTCCTTTCCATTTTGGCTCAGCGCCAGTTTCCTATCACTTCCCTTCGACTATTTGGTTCCGCACGTTCTGCGGGCACTACATATACATTCTGCGGCAAGGAATACACCGTAGAACTACTCCAGCATGGCGATCTCTTCCGTGGCATTGATATTGCTTTCGTTTCCGCAGGTGGGTCTGTGTCTAAGGAATACGCAGAGGACATCACCCGTTACGGAGCAATCATGATTGACAACTCTTCCGCTTTCCGTATGGATGATGAAGTGCCTTTGGTGGTACCTGAACTCAATGCGGATGACATCGCGCAAGCTCTCCAAGAGGGCGGCAAACGGATTATAGCCAACCCCAACTGTACCACTATTATTATGGCAGTCTGCTTGAGGGCCATTGAGGAACTCTCGCATATCAAGCGCGTACATGTTGCTTCTTATCAGTCGGCTTCGGGCGCTGGCGCCAGTGCAATGGCTGAGTTGGAGGAGCAATACCGCCAAGCTGTCAATGGTGAAGAAGTAAAGTACCAAAAGTTTGCTTACCAACTCGCATATAATCTCATTCCTCAGATTGATGTCTTTGCGGATGATGACTACACCAAAGAGGAACTGAAGATGTACAATGAGACGCGCAAGATTATGCACTCTGACATTGCTGTATCTGCCACTTGCGTCCGTGTACCTTCTTTGCGCGCGCATAGCGAAGCGATTTGGGTAGAGACTGCCGAGCCGCTTACTCCAGAGCAAGTGCGCGAAGCTCTTGCTCACGCCGAGGGTGTACAAGTGATGGACAATCCTCAACTATCAACTGCCAACTGTCAACGGTCAACTGTCAACGGTCAACTGTCAACTGCCAACTGCACCTTCCCTTACCCCATGCCTCTCTACCTCAGTGGCAAAGACGATGTATATGTAGGCCGTATCCGCCGTGATTTGGCAAATGAGAATGGTATCACTTTCTGGTGTGTAGGCGACCAGATTCGCAAAGGTGCCGCCCTCAACGCAGTCCAAATAGCTGAGAAGATTATCGCTAAGAAATAATACAACGTTATATACAGAAAAGGTTGCCAATTTGGCAACCTTTTTTCGTTATCTTATGTTTAGAACAAACTCAGTTGTTCGTCCACGGGTTTGCTGTCTTCGGGTACTTCGTTGGTGATGGTGAATGGCACATCTACTACATTCGTTGCGGTCGTTGTTTGCGCCTCATCACTTGCTGGCTCTGCCTGCTCATCGCTTTCGTTTGGTTCGATCTCTGGCTCTGGTTCAGGTTCTGGCTCTGGTTCAGGAGTGATGTCTTCTATTTTAGCAATATCCAGTGTGGAGAAGCGTTTTCCTTTTGCTTTGGGTGACTTGGCTTCTATAAACTCGGACATCTGTACCTCAACTGCCAATTTGGTTTCATCCACAAAAGTAATGCGGAAGAGTGGCTCTTCACGATCGGTAAGAATGATGATTTTGCTGTCGCTATTCTCGCCCAACATATTTTGGAGTTTGGCTTGTGCGTCCATTTGGAAACGCTTGCCATAGTAGTAACCCAAATCGGCATTCCACATGGCGAGGGACCATACTTTTTCACTATCGAATTTCTCAATACGCCAAATGTTTTGGTCAAAGTGTGCTGTCAAATCAAAGTTGGTGAGGTAATAGCCGCCCGTATTGGTAATCACCAAGATACGATCCTCATCGGTAAACTCGCCTAAGTATTTGCCTTGTCCATCGTAGTTCAAACGCAATATATCTGGGTCAAACCACACTTTGCGTCCACCAAGTGTAGAATGTCCTTTTTGCTTGAGGGTAATGGATTTCACATCGTATTTGGTGAGTACATTGCCTCGTGCGGTGCGGCTCTTGATGGCCAATTCGCTGAGGTCCTTGATGACTTCCAGTTTCTTGAGATGCAGTGCAGGTTTGAGTTGAATCTTAATCACTTCTGCCTCACCATTTGGGTTGGCAGTGAAGTACATGACACGTGAACCTGGCTTGCCTTGAGTGAGGTCATATTCTTTATCGCGCGCAACGCCTGTTACTGCAAAACGTTTCATGTAGTATATGCCGCCTTTTCCATCGCGATAGATAGCATTGTAGATGGTTCGGTTATCGTTCTTGCGATATATATCTATATGGATAATATCCAATCCTACGAACACCTTATCGGCCACTTTCACAATCTTGTATTTACCATCTTTGTGGAAAATGATTACTTCGTCCAGATTAGAGCAGTTGCATAGGAACTCATCTTTCTTCAGGGCGGTACCAATGAAGCCATCTGCGCGGTTGATATACAGTTTTTCGTTGGCTTCTACGACGGTCTTGATATTGATGTTCGCAAAGTTGCGTACTTCTGTGCGGCGTGGATATAATGGTCCATACTTGGCTTTGAGGGTATCAAACCAATCTATGGTATAGTCATTGAGGTTTTTGAGGTTCTTGATGGTTGCTTTGATTTTCTTATCCAATTCGCGCATCAACTCATCGGCCTTCTTCGAGTCGAAGCGTGTGATACGAATCATACGAATCTCAAACAGTCGTTCTATATCCTCGCGGCGTACTTCACGAATCAGTTTCTCTTTCCATGGCTCTAATGCCTTATCGACGAATGCAATCAGTTTCTCTTTGTCAGGAGCTGTCTCGTATCCCTCTTCTTTGTAAATACGGTTCTCGATAAAGATTTTCTCAAGCGAGGTATAGAAGTATTGCTCCTCTAATTCGGCTTTTAGAATCTCCAATTCCCATTTCAATAGGGCTTTGGTGTGTTCTACAGACATGCGGAGCAGTTCGCTAACGGTGGTGAAGATAGGTTTCTTATCTTGTACCACGCAGCAGTTAGGCGAGATGTTTATCTCGCAATCGGTGAACGCGTAGAGTGCGTCTATCGTTTTGTCGGACGAGCTACCTGGTGCCAGTTGCACTTCGATACGTGCTTCTTCGGCAGTGAAGTCATCCACTTTACGCACTTTGATTTTGCCTTTCTGTACAGCGCGTGTGATGGTTTCGATAATCTTGGTCGTTGTTGTACCAAAAGGTATCTCGGTGATGATTAGTGTGCGATTGTCATCCGACTTTTGTATTTTTGCACGGATGCGTACTGTGCCGCCACGTTCGCCATCGTTGTAGCGACTCACATCTATCTCGCCGCCAGTTGGGAAGTCGGGGTAGAGTACGAACTCTTCGTCGCGCAAGTATGCCAATGCCGCATCGCAAATGTCGCAGAAGTTGTGAGGCAGAATCTTAGAGTTGAGACCTACGGCAATACCCTCAACGCCTTGTGCCAGCAGCAATGGGAACTTGATAGGCAGATGGATTGGCTCTTTCTTGCGTCCGTCATAGGACATCATCCATTGTGTGGTTTTGGGGTTGAAGACCGTATCCAGAGCAAACTTGCTCAATCTTGCCTCTATATAACGTGGTGCGGCTGCGCCGTCGCCTGTGAGAATGTTTCCCCAGTTACCTTGACAGTCTATGAGCAGGTTCTTTTGTCCCAGTTGCACAAGTGCATCGCTGATACTGGCATCACCGTGAGGGTGGTATTGCATGGTTTGACCCACGATGTTGGCAACCTTGTTGTACTTGCCATCATCCACACCTTTCATGGCGTGCAGAATACGGCGTTGTACAGGTTTCAGACCATCTTCGATGGCGGGTACTGCACGCTCCAATATCACATACGAAGCATAGTCCAAGAACCAGTCTTGGTACATGCCTGTCAAATGTTGTTTCACCGAATCGTTATGCTCTGCCATATTCTCTTAATTCTAAACATCAACCTACACCTCCACTTCGGCCCATGCTACAGGCAAGTCCAATGGGGGATTCTTCTTTGCTATTCTCACATGTACTTCTTGTGCTTGTGGAAAGGCGGCCTGTAATGCGTGCTTTATGCGCCAAGCTACATGCTCCAATAGGTCTGATGCTTGTTGCATTTCTTGATGTACTATCGTACAAACAGAACGATAATCCAATGTGTCTTGGATATCGTCCGATGGTATGCCCTGCGGGTCATCTACCGCTATGCTCACATTTACGAGAAAGGTATTGCCCTTCTGCTTCTCTTCTTCCAGAACGCCATGATAGGCATGGCATTGGATATCGCGCAGACGGATAATCACGATTATCCTAAACGCTTGTTAATCAAGATGTAGGACAATACGCCTGCCACCTCAAGAGCCAATGCGGCTACCAGCAAACCGTTGACTTGTACTCCAAAATAATATACTGCCAAGCATACTATACCAAGCAATACCAAAATAGCACCTAAATTTTTCAAAAGGGTATTCATATACGTTATTGTTTTTTAATTAACTTTATTTTCGCTACAAAGGTACAACATTTTTTTGAGATAACAAAATCTTTTTCTATTTTCTTGTAAAATATCCTCATATTAGACGTTCTTTACGCGCCACATGCCACCGGGCATTGATTTCACAATCTCTTGTATCTCCATCATCATTAGTTCGGCAGATACGGTGCCGTATGCCAATTGTGTTTCCATCACCAGTTGATTGATGTGCATGCCGTTTTCGGCGTCGCGCAAAAGGTTGATGAGTTGTTGCTGCGTAGGGGTTAGGTCATATAGCATTTCCATCATCGTAGTCTGTCTGGGTTGCTTGGTTTGTTCTTCCCAGCGCATAGCAGCCAGCAGGTCTGCGGCATTTTCTATGAGTTGTGCTTTTTGCCGTTTGATTAGTTGGTTGCACCCTGCACTGCACACGTCGTCTGGCCGTCCCGGTACTGTAAATATATCGCGATTGTAGTCTTGTGCCATCTGTGCGGTAATCAGCGAACCGCCTCTGGCTTTTGACTCCACCACTACCACAGCGTCTGCCATACCTGCTACGATACGATTGCGGGCTACAAAATTAAACCGTTCGGGTTCTGTACCTGTGGTGTATTCTGTGAGTATTCCACCTTTGCTTAAAGATTGTACCGCCACACTACGGTGCACCGCTGGATATACTCTATCTAATCCGTGGGCAGGGATAATGATGGTAGGAATCCCTGCTTCTATTGCGGCTTTGTGTGCAATCACATCTATTCCGTATGCTAATCCGCTTATGATGGTTACGTTCGGCACCTGGGCGGCTAAGTCTAATACAAAGCGTTTGCACCAGTCTTTTCCTCTCTCGCTGGGCATACGTGTGCCTACCACACTGACCGCATGCTGGGGATTAACATCTATATTGCCTTTTCCGTATAATAATAGAGGTGCATCCACGCATTGCGCGAGGCGATAAGGATAGTTAGTGTCTTTGTAGTAATATAGCTCAATGTGATGTTTCTCGATGAATTCGAGTTCTTTTTGTGCGTGTTGTATCGCTTCACGGCTTACCATGTCGGGATGGTGAGCGATGGCTTCGGTGGCAGTATCGTATCGATCTAATAGTTCTCGCAACTGTCTCTGGCGTGTGCGGTTGCCCCATGTGATGGCTATTCTATTGAGCTGTTCTTCTCTCATGCCATTTTGTTCCTATTATCCATATGCCAACAGCCAACACAACGCCTACGCAATCGGACAACCAATCCATCCAGTCGCCTGTACGTGGGTGGCAATATCTCTCTTGTATCATCTCGATGAATCCGCCATATATGACAGGAATAGCGGTGGCGATTATCCACATCTGCCGTGGTTGGCAGTCCGTTCGTTTGCTATCCCACAGCAATACCAACGTTAGTACCAAGTACATCAACATATGTGCCCATTTATCTGCACCTTCAATGGTTGGTAGAGACACACTGGGTTCGCGCAATAGACTGACATATGCTATTGCGCTAATCACCAAAAAACTTTTCCAGTATCCTATAATTTTTCGCCAAAGCATAAGTCGCCTGCATCGCCCAAACCAGGAACAATATACTTCTTTTCGTTGAGCATAGGGTCTATCACTGCGCACCACAAGGTAGCGTCTTCTGGCATGTTGGCTTGCAGATACTCAATGGCTTGAGGGGTACCAAACAAACATGCTATATGCACACTTTTGGGAGTCCCATGGCTCAACAATGCCTTGTATCCCACCTCCATAGACAGACCTGTAGCGAGCATTGGATCCACGAGTATCAGTGTCTTGCCTTCAATAGATGGCGCAGCCAAGTATTCTGACACTATCTCTATCTGCATCTCGCCTCTACGACCAATGGTTTCTTTGCGATAGGCGCTGATGAAGGCATTTTCTGCTTGGTCAAACATATTCAGAAATCCCTGATGCATAGGCAGCCCTGCGCGCAGCAGCGTGCCAAGCACAATTTTGTCTTGAGGCACTTGCACTTCAGCCACAGCCAATGGTGTCTGCACTTGTTCGGTAGCGTAGGTCAGATGACGGCTGATTTCTACAGCCATGATTTCACCTATTCGCTCTATGTTACGGCGAAAACGCATGCTGTCTTTTTGCACCTCTGTGCTACGCATTTCTTTTAGATACTGATTCAGCAACGAGGGCTGATCGGATAGATTAATGACTTTCATGGGGTATTCGTATTGAAAATATTGCGCAAAGTTACTGCTTTTTTTGCAGATACGCAAATTTTTTACTACCTTTGCACAAAATTTTGAATATGAAAGAGCAGAATACGCATTATGTTTATCAGGAGCCAGCGATTGAGTTTGTGACGGTGGCGGTGCAACTATGCTTATATTTGGAGCAAACAGCAGAGCATGAAAAGGCAGATTTTATCGAGAAGATGCTCTGTATCTTGCCATTGTTATACCTCAAAGCACGTCTTGTGCCAAAGGCAAACGAAGAGTTAGATGGCTATTCCGAACGCTTTGTGACGGAGCAAGAATATGAAGATTTGCGCCAAGTCATCGCACAGAAATTAGGTTCGGACGATGCCTACTTGGAGGTTTTTGTAGAGGAGATGCGCTATTCCGATGAGCCCATTACGGCGTTTATCTCTGAGAATATAGCGGATATATATCAAGAGATAAAAGACTTGGCATGCAACTACCAAACACGCGATGAG
>CALZHO010000016.1 GCA_945787425.1 uncultured Bacteroidales bacterium | reverse complement strand
TAATTTTTATGAGGATGTTGAGTCTGTACATTCAAAATCACGACAACCATATTATTAAGAGTGACTTGGAAGATCTATTTGAGCATCGGTATGAGATACGCTCACATGCGCGCCGTTTAGAGAGTGGAACGCACACGCTACAGAAAGCCGGTTTAGTCGAATATAGTGAAGGTGATGGACAAGCAGAAACGGATGCGTGGAAGATAACGAATGTTGCTAAAGCACGTTTCTTGGTAGAAATAGACACAAGTACGTCAATGAATGAAGATAAAAATCTTAAACAGGCAGACTCGATTACTCCCAAACAGTTATTCTTCAGTCCTGTGGTAAGTAAGCAGATTCATCAATTAGAATCCTTGCTCAATAAGGAGCGTTTTGCTACCGTACAAGAGAACTTGTCTAAACATGGAATGCGACGCGGGTTTGCATGTATCTTCTATGGTGCTCCGGGAACAGGAAAAACAGAGTCAGCCCTACAGATAGCACGTATAACAGGACGAGCGCTAATGATTGTCGATGTACCGAATCTGCGTAGTAAATGGGTTGGTGATACCGAAAAGAATACTAAGGCTATCTTTGAGAAATACCGCAATTATTGCAAGCAATCTGACTTGGCTCCAATCTTGCTATTCAATGAAGCAGATGCCATCCTTTGCAAGCGTAAAGAAGGAGCAGAAAACAGCGTGGATAAGATGGAGAATGCGATGCAGAATATCATCTTGCAAGAAATGGAAACGTTGGATGGAATAATGATAGCCACAACTAATCTTACCGGCAATCTGGACACAGCCTTTGAGCGTCGATTCCTCTATAAGATCGAATTTCCCAAGCCATCTCCTAATGAGAGCCAGCATATATGGCATAACATGTTGCCGGAAATAAGCGAGCATGAAGCCTACGACTTGGCAAAGCAGTATTCCTTCAGTGGAGGACAGATTGAGAACATTGCTCGCAAACAAGTTGTCAATGCCGTATTATCAGGAGAGGATAGAGTAAGTATGGAGTCTGTTCAAGAGGCCTGTAAGACAGAACTCTTTAATAATTCCAATACACGCAGGATTGGTTTCTATTAATCCATCTTACGCGCGTGCGCATATACGCTCATTAATATATGAGAATATCGGACAAAGAAGATTTGTAAATCTGATAAAACACAATATTTAGCACACAATAAGGCTGTTAAATTTGTATATGTCAGATTTTTTGTACCTTTGCAGCCGGAATCGGCTGCGATGAATAGAAAATCGCTCTGAAATAGTAGGCTAAGATTACAAAAATGAAAAAATCGTGTGCAAAAATAGGCTTAATTCTAGCGTTTATCTGTTTGATATTCACTGGATTATTGAAATGGCACAAGTCTGTATTCTTGGATGAGTTGCCAGAATACAAACGCACTGCACTGGAAGTAATGCGTCAGCCATTAGAGGACCGCAAGATATGCGTTACACGTTCGAAAATGACGGTAGAATTTCCTGCCTCATTCATGTTGGTGGCAGCGATGAACCCATGTCCTTGTGGGCATTATGGAGAAGATAACCCTGCACACCCTTGCACGTGTACCCCAGCACAAATACACCGATACATGGGTCGTATCTCAGGTCCACTGCTCGACCGAATAGACATACAATGCGATATTCAGGCTGTCCCATACACGATGCTCAAAGAGACTACGCCCAGCGAAAACAGTGCTTCCATCCGTGAGCGTGTAGTGCGTGCTCGTCAGATACAGCAACAACGCTTTGCGGCATATAACGTCACAGCGCAAAAGCCCATACATTGTAATGCCCAAATGACACCCAAGGCGGTACGTGAGTACTGCCAACTGGATGCACAATGCGACAGACTGCTGTCTCATGCTATGGACAAATTAGGACTTTCTGCTCGCGCATATGACCGTGTGCTGAAGGTAGCACGTACCATAGCCGACTTAGCAGGTGCAGAAAACATCAACTCGGCCCACCTGATGGAAGCGATTTCCTATCGTAATATGGACCGAGCTGATTGGATATAAAGCCCTCTAAAGGCAAGGTATCCTTTCGCAGATACCGAATTGGCGTATATGGTGCTAAAGCGCTAAACGGAAACCGACATCAATCTTCTTATTCGTCAAGACTTGACCATTACGAACTGTCACACGGCAGTTATTTGCTTCGTATGCCCAACTGCCACCGCGTATGACACGTCGATTAGCAGTGGACTCCGATGGTCCTTGCGGATTGATTTGTGATTTAGAATCGTACTTACCATACCAGTCTTGGCACCACTCCCAGACGTTTCCACCCATATCGTATAGGCCTAATTCGTTCGGTTTCTTAAGACCCACTGGATGCGAAGCACCTAAACTATTGCCTTTGTACCAAATATGCTCGTCAGGAGTAGCACTTCCTGAATAAATCAATTTCTTCGTATCTTTTCCACCGCGAGCGGCATACTCCCACTCTGCCTCGGTTGGCAAACGGAAGGTAGCCCCCGTGAGGTCATTGAGTTTCTTGATAAACATTTGGCACTCTTCCCATGAGATATTTTCTACAGGGTTAGATAGATCGTTTTGGAAATTACTTGGCATCGTACCCATGACCGCTTTCCACAATTCTTGTGTCACCTCTGTCTGTCCGATGAAATAATCACCCACCGTCACATAGTGCATTGGTTTCTCCCAATCATATGCAAATTCAGCATGCTCCTCAGTGGCTCCCATGATAAAAGAACCACTCTCTACCTTCACCATAGTAAATGGAACGCCCTTCACCTCAAAACGCAATTTGCTTTGGTTTTTAGGAATCTCAAACTTCTTGACAGGTTCAGCACTCTTCTCAAGATTCTCCTCTACCAATCGGAAACCTAAATCTGCATGCTGGTCTGCCATAGCATATCCATTGCGATAGGCAACACGGTTGTTGCGAGAAGGGGTTTGTGCACTACCACCACGTACCACTCTATACGATCCGCTGGTTGGGCCTTGTGGATTCGTGAGATTGTTACCCTCGTAGGTTCCAAACCAATCTTGGCACCACTCGCCTACATTACCACTCATGTCGTAAAGCCCTAATTCGTTAGGGATTTTTTGGCCTATCGGATGAATCTGATTATTGCTATTACCATGATGCCATGCCACATCGTTGATGTTTGCGCTTCCAGCATACTTGTTTCGCTTGCTCATCTGTCCACCGCGAGCGGCATACTCCCATTCCGCTTCGGTTGGCAAACGGAAATGCCTACCCGTCAACTCATTAAGTTTTGCCACGAAGACCTGACAGTCCTCCCAACTCACATTAGTGACAGGATTGAGTATATGCGTAGTATCGATACTTGGATTGGTATCCATGACCGCTTTCCAAAGCGCTTGTGTCACCTCGGTTTGACTGATAGAATAGTCTGTCATGGTAATTTTACGTATAGGTCGTTCGCCACTCATAGCATCACTGCCTTGTTCCTCTGTAGCACCCATCATAAAGGTGCCCCCCTCGACAGTAATCATAGCAAACGAAACACCCTCAATCTCCACCACCGTAGCCGATTCTGGCACGAGCGGAGCAACGGGCTCTGTACCTACCACTTGCTCATCAATCAGTTGCTTATCCACCACCTGCGTAAGAGCAAGACGCAGACCAATATTATAGTTACTAAATGTAGAAGTATGGTAATTACGTTGTGCAACACGTGCATATCTTTCGCCAAAATACCAACCACCTCCACGATATACCTTATACGAGCCTTCTGCAGGTCCTTGAGGATCTTTTTGCTTCACCATCTGGTATTCAGCATACCAGTCTTGGCACCACTCGCAGACGTTTCCGCTCATGTCATAGAGTCCGAGTTGATTAGGTTGCTTGGCAGCGACGATATGAGTGGAAGCGTTGCTGTTTTCTTCCGACCACGCCACATTGAACGACGCATTATCTCCAGCATAGCGATAACTAACCGTATCACGTCCACCGCGAGCAGCATACTCCCATTCTGCCTCCGTTGGCAAGCGGAAAGATTGTCCTGTGAGTTGATTTAACTTGCGGATAAACACTTGACAGTCTTCCCAGCTGACATTCTCAACAGGGTTGGACAAATTGGATGGGAAAGCACTTGGGTTAGTTCCCATGACCGCTTGCCACAATGCTTGCGTTACCTCAGTCTGCCCAATATAGAAATCCGACACGGATACTTGGTGGATAGGAAGCTCATTATCATTCATTCCATCGCGTTGCTCCTCCGTGGCACCCATCATGAATGTACCGCCATTCACCTTGATCATAGAGAAACTGACATCTTGCACATGGAAGATATGCGCATCCTTGGTATTTTCTACTGGAGCTGACATATTCAACAGCGATAACTCTTCCTTGTTGAGCAAGGTATAGTTCACCTCTCTGTCCTTACCTTCCTCTATACTAATCACCTGTTCGTAAGGCCAGAAGCCTTCTTTCTCGACACGTAGTCTATGTTCGCCAACAAGAACTTGGTTGAAGACCATCGGGGTAGAACCTCGCTGTACATTATCAATCCAAATAGCGGCATCCAACGGATCGCCATCCACAATCAAGACACCATGCATAGGTGTAGGATTATTCAGCGTGTATGCCACATTCGCATCACCACTGGCAATAGAGATGGGGGTAAAAGCAGGCGAGAAACTCTGCTGACGAGTCTCCACCATATAGTCACCATACTCCAATGTACCCGTCCAAACGCCTTTACCTACGCGCTGCCCGTCAATGTAAATATCAGCCAACTCTGCCGCGGTGAGCGTCACCTGCGAATAATTGGGCTGCATGATCGGACGTAACTTGGTATCTTCCGCTTCACGGACAGTGATTGTATTGGTGTATTCCTTGTATTTGTCCAGCAATACATTTATCGTATATCTGCCCACACCCAATTCTGCCTTATTGATAGGAATCGTTCCTAATTGTGTAATTATACCAGTCGTCTGATTGGTAGCAAAGACATAAGCGCCATAGATTTGCGTCTCGCCATCTACAGTGATCCAGCCAAACGTAGGGCGCAAGGTGATTTGCAATTCATTGGAATGGGGCAAGACCATGAAATTGCCCTCTTCTGCATAATATCTATCTGCTGATACACGATAGCGATAGTTACCCTGATGCAGCATTTTGCTTGCCGTACCGTCCTGCGTAGGCCATAGTTCTCTCTTACCATCCACAAAGACTTCTACTACCGCATTGCTTGGCGAGAGAGAGAATTGAAACTTTTGGCGAGAACGAGCCAAAGAAGACATATCTGTCAGAGGCACATAATGTATCCTACCATAATATACTCTATTGGACTTCAATGCCTTAGATCCATCCATAATCGTTACCCGTGCACATCCCTCACCGCAACTGATCTCTATATGGCGGGCACGTTTAGGTACTAAAAACAGCAATTCATCATCCCTACTACGATCAATGGCTTCTACTGCAGTTTGTGTACCCATATATAAACCCAGCATCTGCTTAGCCATAGTAATATCGTGCTGACTGCCATCTAATCCGACCCTAATGACCACATAGGGGAAGGTATCATCTAAGTCTGGTTTCTCCCATTTTCGAAACTGTTCTCCGAAAGATTCCAGCACGGTCGTATTGGTGATTTCAGTAAAAGATTGGGTAATCGTTACCGACTGAGCGAATAGACCTAAAGGAAGAAAAGATAACAATATGGCAAATAATCTACATTTCATCATGGTCATTTTCTATTGGAATTAAAACAACGGTATCAACTCTACATGCATTTCTCTGGATTCATCAGACACCTGCATCGAACCATATTGTGTCTGATAACCTTCTGCGGATACTGAATATGAATACGAGCCATGAGGCAGCATCTTATACGCCATTCCATTCTTAGTTGTCCATACCTCTTCCACACCCTCTACATTCACAGTGACTATGGCATCAGCAGGAGTGAGATGGAATCTAAAGAATTGGCGCCATATTTGCTGGTCCGTATTGGTGGTTGTTGTTTGTATGGTGGCTGGTACATATTGTACTTTTCCCATATATACCGTATTCTTTTGCAATGGGGCAGAAGATGCTATGATTTGCTGCTGCGTACATTCAGCCCCGCAAGTAATACTTATCTTTTGGGCAGCTATAGGCACCAAGAATAGCAATTCATTTTGCATGCCCTTATATACCGATATTTCCGTTCCCAACTCGCCCAAATCCAAATGCAGGAGTTGTTTGGCAGCCATCACCTCATTGGCATTACCCTCAAGGGCTACACGAATGACTGCGTAGGGGAAAGAGTCCCCCTCTTCCCATGAGCCAAATTGATTTTTATAAGAAGCCAACACCGAACTATTAGGTATCTCCTGGAAGGACTGTTTCACGTCCAATGTTTGTGCTCCAGCCATCCATGCCACGCACCAAAACATCACTATACAAAAAGCATATCTATTCATTGCGCTGCGTATTATGTGGGCTATTACATAGCTGTTTCTCCACTGGTTAACATGTCATAATCGTCCATTGAGAATGGCTGTGCGCCTTCCGTTTCTGGTTGCCATGTACGGATACGGATGGTAGGATTTTGCTTATCCGTAGCGTCCACCAATAAGAACAGGTATCCGTGGTCACCGTAGTTGTTCGAAGAATAGTCTTGCACCAAACGAATGCCATATGTATCGGCTTGAACACTGGGGTCAATGGTTGTTCCGCCGAACTTGATGTTAATCCACTCTTTGGACGCAAAAGAGTTTTTCAAGCGTTTAATGTATTGTTCTTTTGACATACGAGTATAGAGTACATTATTGAAGACCACCTGATTCTTCATGGCCATCTGCACATTCTGGAACTCTGGGCTCTGCTCTGATGTGCGCAACACACGTCCTGTAATAATGACCGCATTATCGGAGAAGATGGACTCAATATAATCCAAGCGTTTCAGGGCGAAGGCAGTCTTGTAATTTTCCAAGAAGTTGATCAATGTCAAACGCGACAACTCATCAATATCCGTATCGCCCATCACATTACGCGCGGAACGCTCTTCCAATGCAAATTGTAGGCCGTCTATCTTGCCTTGCGCATTGAAAGTGAAGACTACGTTCTCCAGTTGTTGTTTTCCTTTTGAGAACGAGAAATTCATTGGGATACTGCGGCATTGGATATCTTGTCCGATGCGTATGTATTTGCAGTTCTCGAGCGTCAACACACGCGCTTTGCCATACTTTACCAACTGTTCAAATTGCTTGTAGCCCTCCATGGTGAAGAGCGTAAAGATGGAGTCGAATTGTTGCGATTTGATGGCTTCACACACTTGTTGAATTTTTTGGTGATAGCCCGCAGCATCTAATGTCGTCACTTTATGTTCTTCCTCTTCCACCCTATTGGCAACGAAGTTTTGTGCCACACTGGTTGTGTTCTTAGTAGCCACAGAGTGCATGGAATTGCCAATCTTCAAAGGTGTATGAACAATCGACACGATACTTTTCGCATAGGTATCATAGTTAAAGCGTGACGCATACTTTTTCATCAAGGCAGGTAGTTCTGCATCAAAATTGGCTTCATCCTCATATCGGTATTCAATACGCATATGGATGGTGCTGGGTTTGTTGTTCTCAGGCAAGAAGATAGCCGACCAACCGTTGGTGACAGAATAGGAGTCACTCCATCCCATATTCGCATTATAGGAATAATTCAGATTGCTAATGGGTGTATTCTCGTAGCGGAAGCTCAATTTGACTTCGGAGTTGCTGCCAGGGAAATAGCCGTCGCAGGTCACCTCAATGTTTTTCAATATTTGTGTAATCTTGTTTTGCAAATAGATATTCGCATGGATATCATCACCCGATTCATCATCTTTCACGGTGATATGTCCATTATTTTCTATGTCCGCCAACATGACTTGTGCCGCATAGAAATACCGCAAGGCATCGCCAATCATCTGCTTGCTCAGCACATCCTGACCCGTCTTGATGTACTCGAATATTTTGCCCTCTTTTGCACGTTGTGTATTACCTGCTGTTTGTACCAGTTTATCGTTAATCAACTTATTCAGTTCCTTGCTATCATCTATATAGCGATCCACCGCTCGGGAGGAGGAATAAGCATTCAAAAAGCGAATGCTGGGTTCTATATCCGACAACTGTTCTTTCACGCGCAGGAGCAATGCTTTCGCTTCACCCACATTGCCTTCCGACAGGTAGCTATCTGCATTTTCTACCAACGAATAGCATACATCTAATTCTTCTTCTATATCATCACTGTACTTATCCGTCACCCATTCGCGTTCGATATAAGCCACGGCGTATCCGATATTCTTATGGCGATGATATTGCGTTTTTATCAACTGCATCAACACAGTATCCTTCAATGCAATATCGTCAATGATGGCTTGTTTGACATCATTTTTCAGTTGCTTTTCCGCCTCGGCTTGCTCCACAGCAGGATCCAATTCTCTTTCCTCAAAAGCAGAGAAATAGGTATCCATCTCATACATAGCCCATTGATCAGGACGCATATTCATCTTTCCTGCAAACTTATCCCCATCATTACCACAATTGCGGAAATCATCGAATAGCACTTCGATGTTTCCTGCCACAGCCACTTGGCATAGCACATACACGCGCACGCCGCCGCTCTCCAATCCTTGGCGATAACGGCATACTGGATTAACAGGAATCTTCCATTCTGCCATCTTACTCTCTAAGTTACCCGTACGAATGGCCTGTTCCACTTGCTTGGAATTGAATGGCAATCCCAGTGACATAATGGAGTGTTGCAATACCAATCCCATCGCTTTGTTGTATGCAGCATCTTCCGAGGTAGCCGTAGCAGACTCTACCACATAACGATATGTATCGTTGCCTGCTTTAGGCAAATAGCGCAACCAACGGGGTGGAGCTGATAATGTCATTACACTCATAGACAAGAGCACCCATACCATCACATAACGTGTAAGAAGTGAAAAGCGAGAAAAAAGTGTCATTTCAAAAATAGTTTTAATAATCATTATTTAACATCTATATACTCATAACAGCCAGCATCGGGTTTTTGCTTTCTTAGGTTTCCCAACCTATCTGCTGGATAATCTTTTGCCACAATAGAGTCTGCTATCCCACGTGCGGGGGATAGAGAATCCAATTGAAAATCGTAGTACTTGTATTCCTTAGATAAATAATATATATTGCGGAACACGACTGTATCAGAGTCGCTGGCATACACATTATTACGGGCAAAACTTTCGGGCAAAGAGTCGGCATATAGATAATTGCCCTCGAATCTGCCCTCATAATAATGCGGCAATGGTGTAGCCACGACAATATTATTTTTTCGAGCACCAGTAATAATGCAATTATAGAACGAACTATTCGTTGGTGCTTTGTTTTTGCTCAAATTATTGATATACACAGCCGCCACATCTTCACGTAGGATATTATTGTGAATATTGATGGTGGTATAAGGATATCCAAAATACGATGCGATGGTGTTATGCACAAAGTGGTGTTGTCCTCCTGCCAGATACACACAATACGAGGCACAATTGCTAATCTCCGTATTCACCACTTCTGCATCTATATTCTGCAACACCAAGCCATATATAGAGTGATTATGTATGCGGGCGTTGCTCAGCGTCATTTTCGGACGTCTATCCGCGTTTTCTGACATAGCGTATATACCTATCGAACCCGACAACACGTCGATGTAATTGAGTTCATATTTGGGTTGAGCCCCATCACTCAGGTGGACGAGATACAGGCCATTCCACTGCCCTGACGCCACGCGATAAGGTACAGAGTCGAAGAGCATATCCATACGATCGCCACGAATCACAATCGGCTTATCCTTCGTTCCCTTGGCACTCAAACTGCCATACACATAGATCATCGAACCCGTGTGCATGTATAGGGTGGCACCTGGGTCAATGGACAAGCGTCCTGCCACCACCAGTGTATCAAAAATCAGATATGGTTTTTTGCTATTCAGCCACAGGTTGTCGCGCTGTACAAACTTCTCTGGACTACGAATCACCTCTACATCTTGTCCATATGCTTGCAAGTATATATGTTGTGCCTTGCCATTGACATGGAAAGTGATTGTATCTTCCAGCAGCACAGGGTTATCCGATGAGAGAGGGTCTATATCCGCACGAACAAAGAGGAAGAGACTATCTCCCCCACGCAGCGTAATATCGCGTAAGTTCTCCAGCTGATTTTCCCCGTCCAGATTGATGAAAAACACCTCGCCCTTCTTCATCTCCACTCTATCTATCAACAAGGCATTGGGGTTGTCGTTATAGACCATCATACGTTTGGTAGAAGACCCCATTTCCGTAAATACCGTATCAAAGAGCAAAGAGTCATGCGAGAAGGTCAGCCGCATAGTCGTATCACCCGACACCACGTCCTGCTGGCATGCTGTCATAGCCAGACATAGAACCAAACACATCAGCACGACAGAGTGCGCAGGCAAAAACCATATGCTCAACCATCTTCTCATTATTCAAAATTAAATATCAACGATATTTGTTGGTTTGTCAAGCGTGATAACGCATCGGTGTAAAAGAAATCGCCAGCAGGTAGTTTCCAATCCATTTTCTCACAATCAGCAGTAGGTGTCAACACATTGTTGAAACCTATGCGATAACGCACTTCAGGCGCCAACCTAAACCAGCGGAAATACACCGTACAGCCCAATCCTATTTCCATAAAATAATCCAGCGTTTGTTGCAGAATCACGCGATCCTTGTTTCGACCTAAATCAAAACTCACCCCTCCGCCAAGCGTCACAAACGGACGATAGTTCATCTCACGCTCGGCCGACCATTTCAGATACAGCGGAATATCGATTGGCAAGCAGAGCACCGACGGCTTGTTGTTCGTACAGTTTGTACCCTTGATTAGACTGTCGGGTAGGTTGAAATTTTTATAAGTGAGTGTCCGTTCGCCGAAGTGCATACCAGGACAGAAGCGAAGATTCAAGTGGCGTGCTAATCGCAGGTCTGCGATAAATCCGACGGAGAATCCCACACCAGGCGCAGTAGTACAGGCATGATATGCGGTGCCCATCTTCTCCATTTGCAATAGACTATCTGCCTCTTCCACACCATACGAGAGGAAATCCACACCCAATGAAAAACCGAAATGTATCAGTTTGTCATCCACATAAGGATTATGCTGAGCCCTCAGAGGCCCCCACACAATCAGCAAGAGAGATAATGCCACTACTATTCGTTTCACGGTTGTTTTCATTTGTTTTCAGATGTTTGCTTGATAATCCATTCTACACCTTCCAAATAACCATCCACACCATGTCCCATGATGGTGTGGGCGCACACATCGCTCATCAGACTCACTCGCCTAAAGTCCTCGCGTGCGGTGATATCCGATATATGCACCTCTACCACAGGCACTTGGCTACATGCCACTGCATCGCGCAAAGCCACACTCGTGTGCGTATATCCGCCAGCGTTGAGAACGATGCCATTCACCATTGACTTTTCGCCTTTAACGCCGTATGTTTGTATCCAATCAATCAAGTCGCCCTCATGATTGGATTGATAGTATTCCAAATAGAGTTCGGGATGGGCACGCTGAATATCCAACAGCACTTGCTCCATAGAGCGAGTGCCATAAATCGAGGGCTCTCTTCGTCCCAGTAGATTCAAGTTTGGACCATTCAATATCAGTATTCGCATACCCATCATGAAAACTTGAAACACGCATCTATCTTGCTCCTGTGACAGCTAATAGGAACTCATCATTATCGTTCGTTCGCTCCATGTAGGACTTGAGTTTCTCCATTGCTTCCACGCTATTCATGTCGGTGAGTTCTTTGCGAATCATCCACATGCGTGATAGCACATCGGCGGGGATCAAGAGGTCGTCTCTACGTGTAGAAGATGCGGGTATATCCACCGCAGGGAAGATACGCTTATTGCTGAGTTTGCGATCCAATTGCAATTCCATATTACCCGTACCCTTAAACTCCTCAAAAATCACATCATCCATCTTACTAC
>CALZHO010000015.1 GCA_945787425.1 uncultured Bacteroidales bacterium | reverse complement strand
TGACCGTAGTTGCCACAAGAATCTGCGTTTCGCCAGCGACAAAGCGCTGCATCTGCTCGTCCTTGTCCTTCGCCTTCATCTGTCCGTGTACCATGGAGATACGGTAGTTGGGGAAAGTCTCGCAGAGCTGGTTGTAGCCATTGGTAAGGTCGTGGAGGTCAAGGTTCTCGTTCTCGTTGATGAGCGGATAGACCACATATACCTGACGCCCCATGTCAATCTGCTGCGCAATGAACTGATTGATAGATGCTCTGCGTTGAATGGAATAGTGAAGCGTATGCACTGGTTTACGTCCTGGAGGAAGTTCATCGATGATACTCACTTGCAAATCACCATACACCGTCATCGCCAAGGTGCGGGGGATAGGCGTGGCTGTCATCACAAGGATATGCGGCGGCTGGGTGTTCTTGTTCCACAGCTTGGCACGCTGCGCCACACCAAAACGGTGCTGCTCGTCAATGATACATAGTCCCAGGTTGGCAAACTGCACGGTATCCTCAATCAACGCATGCGTACCGATGAGGATATTGATCTCACCCGATCGCAGTTGCTCATGAATAGGCTGGCGCTGCTTGGCAGTGGTGGAACCTGTGAGGAGGGCGATATTGGCTATGGGTTGTGTAGAGTTGTGTAGCAGTTGTGTAGAGTTGTGTAGCAGTTGTTGGATGGTTTCGTAGTGTTGGTTGGCGAGGATCTCGGTGGGTGCCATGATACATGCCTGATAGCCATTATCTACCGCCAGCAATGCCGTCAGCAATGCTACAATCGTCTTGCCGCTACCCACATCGCCTTGCAAGAGGCGGTTCATCTGTTTGCCCGACTTGAGGTCGGATTGAATCTCACGCACCACACGTTTTTGCGCATTGGTCAGCGGAAAAGGTAAACAGTTTTGATAAAACGTATGAAAAGACTTGCCCACTATCGGCATCACAAAACCACGATTCTGTTCGCGGCGTTTCATCTGCCTGAGGATCTGCAACTGAATATAGAAGAGTTCTTCGAACTTGAGCCGTTCGCGCGCTTTCTGCATAGTAGGCGTATCCTTTGGGAAATGGATATTGCAGAGCGCTTCACTCAGGCGCATGAGGTGGAAGCGTTGCACCATATCCATGCCGAGCGTATCCACCATACCCTGCTGCTGGAGTTCGGGTATGAGGTGCGCAATGATGGTGCGGAGGGCTTTGGAGTTGAGCCCTGCGCGCTTCATAGGTTCGGTGGTGTTGTAGTGCGGTTCGAGCCCCTGCATGAGTTCAGGTTGCACCTTACTCATAGGTGTGAGTTCGGGGTGAACGAAGTTGTACTGATGATTGAAGCGCGACGGTTTGCCAAAAAGCAGATACTGCACATTGCGCTCCAGTTTGACATACTTCACGCCCTTGAACCAAACGAGTTCGATGGTATGCCGCCCGTCGGTGAAAGTGGCGGATAGGCGCTGCGCATTGCCAATACCGATGGTGTGCCACTCGGTGATATGGCCGATGATCTGCACATAGGTGTCATCGTCCTCGATCTCGTGGATAAAATAGAAGCGACTGCGGTCTATATACTTGTACGGAAACTGGTACAGCATATCAAGCGCCGACTTCACACCCAGCTCTTTACGAAGAATGTCGGCACGTTTAGCGCCGACACCCTTACAGTATTCGATATTTCGAATGGATAAATCCATTTCGCTACGCGATTTAGGCTAAAGGCGATTAGGCGATTAGGCTAAAGGCGAGAAATTATTGCAAACGGAAGTTTACTGGAATAGTATATTTCACGCGTACTGGTTTACCACGTTGCTTACCTGGTTTCCACTTAGGCATGCTATTGATGACACGCACAGCTTCCTTATCCAACGATGGTTCACCAGAAGAACGAACCACTTGTATATCAGTAACCTTACCGTCTTTCTCAACCACGAATTGGCAGATCACACGGCCTTGGATACCGTTCTCTTGAGCGATAACAGGGTACTTGATGTTCTCACCGATATAGCGCATCGTGGCTTGTTGACCACCAGGGAACTCAGGCATAGACTCTACAACCACGAAGATAACCTCTTCTTCCTCTTCTTCCACTGGGGCCTCTACAGGAGGAGCGATAACGACTTCTACATCCTTGTCATCCTCGGTGTTAATCTCAATTTCTTCTACCTCTACGTCATCTTCAACCACGTTGAGCACTTCTACCTCAACTGGTGCTGGTGGTGGTGGAGGTGGAGGAGTCTCTTGTGAAGTTTGTTGGATATCGATTTCTTCTTCAAAGATAAAATCGGTGTCCGCTACTTCATACTTGGTCACTTCTCGCTCTGTCCACTCGAAAGCGACATAGCAGATGCTCAATACCAAAACCAAACCCATCAACACATAGGTCAGTTTTTTGTCTTCCAAGCTCGCTTGGGGGTTCTTTTTTAGTTGCATATTGTTTTGTGTTTTTATGTTTTGCGTTTTCTGTGCTTTTACAGGCACTACCATTTCGGACTGCAAATTTACTGCTTTTTTCTGAATTGTGCAAATATCTCCCATGTTTTTTACATTTTTTTCACAAAATAGTTGTTATTTTGAGATAAAAGCAGTACTTTTGCGCTCAAAATGGGTAAGTTGAAGGATTTTATATCATCAATACATGTACAGAATATAGCCAAATTATTATCTGCAAATGTGGTCGCGCAAGTGATAGGATTGGTGGTCTATCCTATCTTATCACGCATGTATGCGCCCGAGGATTTTGGGCTATTGAATCTGTTTTTGAGTATAGGCAATGTGTTAGTCGTGCTCTCGTTAATGGACTACTATTATGCCATCGTTTTGCCCAAGCAAGAGCGGCATGCTGTGGCGCTGGTGCATATGAGTAGTTTGGTGCTACTCATCACGGTAGTACTGGTGGCGTTGAGTGTGATACTGGCAGGCCCGATAAGCGCGCTCTTCAAGTCACCCCATTTGGAACGCTACTACTGGCTAATGCCCATATATGTGCTCACCATGGGAGCATGGAACATACTGAATTACTGGTATATACGCCAAAAACAGTTCGGACAGATAAGCCAATATCTCATGTCGCAGAGCGTATTGTCGGCAGGCGGCAAGATCGGTATGGGATATGCGGGGGTGTTGCAAGGCGGCATGATCTATGCTATCGTTGTAGCGCCATTGCTATCTTTAGGCGCCAATATCGTTCGCAACTTCAGAGGCGCTTTGCAACCGTTGCTACGTGTTTCAAAGGCCGATATGGTGGAGCAGAGCAAGCAGTATCGTAATTTCCCCTGCTTTGTACTGCCACGCAGTTTTCTGAATGTGCTGGCAGGACAACTGCCTATCCTATTGCTCACTCCTTTCTTCGGTGCAAAATATGTGGGACTACTGAGTATGGCGCTACTGTTAGGATACACGCCTATCGGGACAATCACGCGTGCCATTTATCAGGTATTGTACCAGCACACCACGGAGCGCGTACATGCCACACAACGAATAGGTGGCGTCTTCTGGCGCTTCGTTGTTTGGAGCAGTGTGATTATTCTACCCGTCTTCGGTGGACTGTTTTTCGTATTACCTGATATAACTTCCTGGTTGCTGGGCGAAGAGTGGCGCGTGGTAGGAACGTATATCCGATGGATGCTGCCATGGCTATATTTGTCGCTACTAACAGGCAGCACCTGTTACCTGTCGGACGTATTCATGAAGCAGCGAATAGGATTATTCTTCGAAATACTGTTGGCAGTATGCCGCGTTTCGGGACTATGTATCGGCATCGCG
This sequence comes from uncultured Bacteroidales bacterium, assembly GCA_945787425.1. GTDB lineage: Bacteria > Bacteroidota > Bacteroidia > Bacteroidales > Paludibacteraceae > Colicola. The sequence continues at coordinate 8,241 of CALZHO010000015.1, read as the reverse complement.
GCAAAAGACTTCACGACTGCCATAGCCGCCTACTCCATTAGCACAGCCATAGCCGTATTGGCACAACTCATATGGTTGGCTTCGCTGGTAAGAAAATACGATCGAGGAATTACAGTGGCTTAACCCACACCTTTTGATAGAGCTCAACTAATTGCTTGCCCACGACGGCATAGCTATATTTGCGTCCGTGTTCGCGTATCTGTTGAGGCGGATAGTTAGACATATAATCCATTATCCATAGCATCGCATTGGTAAGCTGGTATTCGTTCTGGGTATTCACTAATATACCATCCTGCTCAGTCACCATTTCGGGTATGCCACCCGCTCTGCTACTGATAATAGGCAAGCCAGTGGCCAAGCATTCGGAGAGAACAACGGGAGCGTTCTCGTAATTGGAGAACAATACAAAGCAGTCACTCTGTTGCATCCACTGTGCCACTTCGTGAGGCGTCTGTTCGCCCGTGAAAGTGAGCATACCATGCGGGAACATCAGTTCGCGAGCATACGCCATAGCTTGTGCATGGTCCACGCCCGTGCCCACAATAATACATTCGAAATCCTGCCTCTTGTTGGCAAGTCTCCTGATGGCGCGCAACATACCCTGCACGTTCTTGGCTTTCTCATCGAAGCAACTCACGTGCAGGAAACGAAACTTACTTCCTTTCGGCGTAATAGTAAGCGGAGAGATAGGTTGGTAGAAAAAATCATCTACGACATTGTGTATGCGTTGCCAATGTTCATTCTCGATGCCGCATGCCTTCATAGCCTCTTCCAGCATCTGGCTCACGGGCAGGATACAAGAGGCACGTTTAGCAATATGGCGCATCAGCCAACCATGCCATCCGCCACGAAAAGAGAAATTAACAGGCAGATAGCCCGACCAATGTTCGATGATAACGTATGGAATATGGTATCGCCATTTCAGCCAGAGAGCCAAGAGTCCATTCTTATCCAGCACGTTCATCTGCACCACCTGCGGCAACCCCCATTCGCATCGCAAGCGCCTCCACCCCTGGTACATGTCGCGCAGCCATGCCAAACCGGTATTCTCAGAGTATAGGACACGCACATCAGCGCCTTGCTGCTTGACAGCTTCGGCATGTTTTTGCACAAACAAGCCAGCCATCGCATCGCGCTCTGTAGGATACCATGCACTCAGAAACAACACCTTCATCGCATTCGCCTTTCTCTCAACCAGTTATAGGCATTTGCCAAACGGAACCACCAGCGATAATACTTTTCTACGCCATAGTATGTAGTTGGCGTACTGCCGAATTGCTTATAATGTTGCGCAACACCCTTAATCATACTCCCCTCAAAATCAAAGGACAAATGTTTCTCTCGCGCCAACTTGATAGATTCCAACACGAGCAGCGCGCTGGCTCCAGCGTTCTTGTATTGCTCACTATAACATGGAATAAGATAGTACATCGAGTGTTGATCCCACACCAGAAACGCAGCCGCCAGCAACGCATCATCCGCGTTGCGTATAGCCAAAATTTGGCACTGATTCAGGCGCTTGGCCTTGCGCTCCAAGACCAACAAAAACTCGCGAGAATAACGAATCTGCTTGCCCAATTCTTGCAAACACTGCACATGAAAACGATAAAAATCCTCAACGGACAAATCCCTATCCACATGCAGCGACAGGGCTTTTTGCAGTTGGCGTTTCTTATTCTTAGAAAACGCACTGATCACCTTATCTAAATCAGTAAGATCTTCTATGCGATATGTGATGCGTTTTGTCAGTTTAAAACCCAACTCTTGCATAGCTTGCGGGGCAATGCTGCGCAAGGGATATTGTTGATAATAGTAGCACAGTTTCAGCGAAAGCAGCTGTTCGTTCAGCGATGCACACACGCGTTTCACTGCCTGAGCATCATTGCGAATATCATTCCTCAACCATAGTCCCCCTATCTGCGTCATTTGGGGCATGACAATGTAATTCATGCGCGCACGGGTGCGAAATAAGTATGGTAATGCTGCGCATATCTCACCATTGGCATCCTTCTCAATAAAAGCATCCCACTGTTTACCAGCACATACAGCATCCAACCACCAATCGCGCATAAAAAGGGGCACATCGGGATTTGATTCGCAAAACTGAGCATATAATTGTTTATTGGTCATACTACCGCAATTTATATTTGCGTGCAAAGTTACACTTTTTTATCGAAATATACAAATAAGGCTTGCAAAATTCAAAAAAAAGTAGTACTTTTGCACGTTATTTCAAAATAATTACTAAAAATCTGTTTGTCATGATTGTGGAAACAAGTCCCTACAAGGTTTTTGCTCTTTCTCAAGGCGGAGAGCTCGCTGAACGCGTATGTGAGTATTTAGGATGTTCGTTGGGTAATATCCAAGTGGCTCGTTTTTCTGATGGTGAGTTTGCCGTAAGTTTCGAGGAGTCGGTTCGTGGTCAGTCGGTATATATCGTACAATCCACATGCCCAAGTAGCGACAATATTATGGAGCTTTTGCTTGCCATTGATGCTGCCAAGCGTGCCAGTGCCTACAAGGTGATTGCCGTTATTCCTTATTTTGGTTGGGCTCGCCAAGACCGCAAAGATAAGCCACGTGTATCCATTGGCGCAAAAGTGTGTGCAAACTTGTTGCAAGGCGTGGGAGTGGATCGTGTGATTACCGTAGATTTGCACGCAGACCAAATCCAAGGATTCTTTGATGTACCTGTTGATCACCTCTATGGTGCCAATGTGTTGGCGGATTACGTACAAAGTCTCCAGTTGAAAAATCTGATCGTGGCATCTCCCGATGTAGGCGGCACTAAGCGTGCATCTGTGTTTGCTAAAAAGCTGACCACTCTTACCCAGCAAGACGTACCTATGGTCATCTGCTACAAGCACCGCCCTAACGCTAATCAGATTGGCGAGATGCGCGTGCTCGGCGATGTCAAGGACAAGAACGTAGTGATTATTGACGATATTGCAGACACAGCAGGCACACTCTGCAAAGCTGCAGAAGTGATGAAAGAGGCAGGAGCAAAGTCCGTGCGCGCATTGGTAAGCCACGGATTGATGTCCGGTCCAGCATGCGAACGCGTTGTTAATTCGGCATTGGAAGAGTTGATTTTCACCGACTCTATCCCATTCAATACAGAACGCTGCGCAAAGGTACACATTGTGTCTATGGCCAAACCTATTGCAGAAACCATATTGGCAATCCAAAACCACCGTTCCGTAAGCGAATTGAATATCCACTAAGTGGTGGTTGGAATGGTGTAGAATGGTGTAGAATGGTGTAGAATTGTTTAGAATGGTTTAGGATTGTTTAGAATTGTTCAATATAGTATTTATGTTTTGTTGCTGTTATGCGTGTCATGCGCAAAACAGCAACAGTCATCTCATTCCGCAGTCCGCTATGCTTTCTCTGCGGATTCGGCATATCATTATATTGCCCAGCAAGTGGCTTTTGGTGCACGCGTACCAGGCACTGAGGAACATGCGGCGTGTGGCGACTGGTTAGTCAAAAAACTGGCACAATGTGGTGCACAAGTGCAGAATCAATACGGCACGATGCCTAATTATGCGGGCGAAACACAGCCCCTGCGCAACATCGTGGCGTACTTAGAAGGCAACACGCAGCATGCCATCTTGCTATGCGCGCATTGGGATTCTCGCCCATGGAGCGATGAAGAGCCACTCTACGAGAATCGTTTCACACCTGTCATAGGCGCCAACGATGGCGCCAGTGGCGTGGGAGTGATATTAGAGATTGTGCGCCAGCTATCCACTCGGAAGGCCAAAGGCGAATACATACCATCTGTGCAGATTGTCCTATTTGACTGCGAAGACATGGGCACCCCTGCTCACTACACAGGCAAAGAACGCGAACACACATGGTGCCTCGGTAGCCAATACTGGGCAAAAGAATATAAGAGGTCAATCGTAAATGGTAAATCGTCTATTTGTAAATGCCAATACGGTATCCTTCTTGATATGGTAGGCGACCCATCTGCCACTTTCCCACGTGAGTACTTCTCCATTACTTACGCCAGCAACTATGTGGAACAACTATGGCGCACTGCCGCTCAACTGGGCTATGGTCGCTATTTTGTCAATCAAGCCGCCTACCCTATCACCGATGACCATTATTATGTGAATACCATCGCAGGCATCCCTTGTGTGGACATCATTGACTATAAACCCCAAAACGGCACAGGTTTTGCGGAATGGTGGCATACACAGCAAGACGACATGCGAAATATTAATCGACAAACCTTAAAAGCAGTTGGAGAAACTGTTATCACTACAATATGCTCGAGATAAAAAACTTACATGCCACTATCGCTGGCAAGGAAATACTCAAAGGTATCAACCTCACTATCCACGAGGGCGAGGTACATGCCATAATGGGACCTAATGGAGCAGGCAAATCTACCCTGTCGAATGTACTCACAGGACACCCCTCCTATACTGTCACGGAAGGTGAGGTCATCTTCCGCGGCAAGAATCTTTTAGACATGGCACCAGAGGTGCGTGCACGCGAAGGAATCTTCCTATCCTTTCAATATCCCGTAGAGATTCCTGGCGTGTCGGTTGTTAACTTCATGCGTACCGCAGTGAATGAGAAACGCCAACACGAGGGAAAAGAACCTCTGAAAGCAGCAGAGTTTCTCCGCCTCATGCGCGAGAAAAAGGCATTAGTGGGTATGGACAATAAACTCACTAACCGCTCCGTCAACGAAGGATTCTCAGGTGGAGAGAAGAAACGCAACGAGATTTTCCAAATGGCTATGCTCGAACCCTGCCTCTCAATCCTTGATGAAACAGATTCGGGTTTGGATATTGATGCACTGCGCATTGTGGCAGAGGGTGTGAACAAACTCAAGACACCTCACACCGCCTCTATCGTCATCACCCACTACCAACGCTTGTTGGATTATATCGTGCCCGACTTCGTGCACGTACTGGCAGATGGTAAGATTGTGCGCACTGGCGGCAAAGAACTGGCACTCGAACTCGAAGAAAAGGGTTACGCATTCCTCAACGAATAACCACCCTACACCACACTACACAATGCTACACCACACTACACCATATATCATCTCCGCAGGCGAGACGCGCGAACTCGTTTTTATCAATGAGCCGAGCACACATTGGCACATAGTGCAAGAGGAGAACTCCTCGCTGCGTGTGCATATCATCTATCTATCTGAGGACGACACGAATGCCCAATGGCAATCCACGCTCACCATAGAGCAGAATGCTGCCAATTGCCGAACGGAGATTTATGCTATGGGCTTGCTGCACGAGTCGCAACAAGCACATCTTCTCACGCGCGTGCACCATAATATAGGTGGTGGCTATTCGTCGCAGATACTGAAGTTTGTGCTGGATGACCAAGCCAAAGGCTCCTTCCGTGGCGAATTAAAGATTCTCCCCAACGCCCAGCAGACAGAGGCATACCAAACCAACCGCAATATCCTCCTATCGCGCCAAGCGGAGATGCTCACCGAACCACAACTGGAGATTTACGCCGATGATGTCAAGGCGAGCCATGGTGCAACCACAGGACAACTGGATGAGGCGGCACTCTTCTATATGCAACAGCGCTGCATCGACCGCGATACCGCAGCCAAACTGCTCTTGTGCGCTTTCTTCGATGAAGTGATCAAAACACTTTCCGACACACAACTGCAAGAAGAACTATTGGAAAAAATCAACCGAATACTTTGATTACTTCACGCGACTAATAGCGTAGCCCAACAAAGTCACCAAACATTCTTTGTATTTATTATCAGGAAAAATAGACAACGCCGCAAGAGCTTTCTTGCGGTGTTTTTCCATCTCTTGGTGCGCATAACGAATGCCTTCATAGCGCAAGACAAAAGATTTAATCTCTTGTTCCGCCTCAAAGGGATCTATATGAGGCGACTTGAGAGCCAATGCTTCTGCTATTTCGCGAATATGCTCTGCTTCCTCTTTCGGAGCCCGTTGCAGGGAGATGAGCAACGGCAGCGTTGCTTTCCCGTCACGAATATCATTCATTGTGGGTTTGCCAATATCCTCAATATCGGAATAATCCAGCACATCATCTTTGAGTTGGAAGCACATGCCTAAGTGCAAGCCAAACTGCTTCATAGCCGTCATCTGGCGCATAGTGGCGCCTGTACTCGCGGCTCCTGCCTCGCTGCATGCAGCAAACAGGCAAGCCGTTTTCTGCTCTATGACCTTATTGTATTGTTCCTCGCTAATCCACATGGATTGCCCTGAATGGAGTTGCAACAGCTCGCCAGAAGTGAGCGCAGCACCCATGTTAGAAACAATATTAAGGATAGTAGTATTGCGCAATTCAGTCAGTATATGGATTACACGTGTCAGGATATAGTCGCCCACCAGCACGGCTATCTTATTGGTCCACCGAGCATGCACAGACTCACTACCACGCCTCATGGGTGAATTGTCCACCACATCATCATGTATGAGTGAAGCGGTGTGCATCAATTCAAGTGCCACAGCCGTTTGTAAGGTCTTTTCCGTGATTCCTCTACAAAGCGCAGCTGAAAGAAGCACCATAATGGGGCGCAACTGCTTTCCTCGTTTGGAGTGGATATAATCTAATACCTCCGCAAGAAAACGGTTGTCCGTCTGCAATGATTGAGCAAATGCTTCCTCATACAGGCGAAACTCCGATTGTATGATTTTACGAATATCTTGAGGACTGGTCATAGCAAGATTACCACTTCATAGAATTGAGATAGCCACGATACACATCGCTAAATGCCTGTGTATTATTCTGACCACCTATAATGTAAATATTATCATCACCATCCACAACGACAGATGGTTTTTGACGGGAGTTATAACTATCTGGCAAGCGGTTTTGTGCCGTATCAGGCACAGACCAATTCATACCTTCATCGTATGAATACAGGATATTGCTTCGATAGGTCAAGTCATTATCAATACCACCGAACATGATTAGGTGGTTATTGTACTGTATAATGGAGATGCCAGTGAGCGAATGAAACGATGGTTGCTCTATGGAGAAATCCACCATGCGATAGCCCGCGGATAATTCATATTCCAAATTCCATCGTGTATTAACCGCTGTGCCATCCATGGTGCGCCCACCTACAATCATGGCACGTGGACGTTCGCTACTGCTACGGAAGGGCAATGCTGCAAAATCACTGATAGGAAAATTCTGTGGCAACGCCCCGTGCTGCAAACCATAAATATCCTTCACAGGCACCACATCGCCACCCTGCAACACACCTAAATATAATTGCTCAGACAGACGATGTTGCAATATGCACCATGGTTTATCATCAAACGAGAGCAACATATTTACCACCGAATAATCCGTGTTGGTGTATTCCAGCGTTGTCCAATCTACCAAATTGTCAGTCGTATAGATTACTCCGCCATCTGCGTAATACAATCTATCATGATGCTGAAGTATATCCCGCACGGCACATGGCGTAGGCAAGCCCGTAGGAGCGTCTATTTCTTTCCAGAACGAACCATCTACCGACTGATGTATGCTCGTGCGGAATCCGTCGTTCACGAACAGCGAGATCACTCCGCCTATATAAAACGCCTTCATATCGCAATATTGAGGAGCTGACTGAGGAGCGAACAGATTGCTTGATACTTGCTTCCACACATATAGGTTCGGATCTTGCTGATGCACCTTGATATCGATACGATACACACGTTTATGTTCAAAATCAGAGGATTGCACCTCCAGATAAATAGGGTCTTTGGTAAAGTCCAAGGTATCAGTACCTGTACTCATAACCGTATCATTGGGGAGGTAAAAGACTGCCGAACCAGGAGTGGCCTTGTAGGTCACGAGGGGTACTACGCTATCCAGACGCGTTCCATATCGCAACGAATCCCGACTATAGATTCGCCCCGTATCGCTCAAGTGCTCCACGATATAGGTGGTTTCTGTTAGACCCAGATTAGCAGTATCCTTATAAAACGTAAAGGTGTTTACTCGCGTTTCAGATGATGTAGTAACAACATCGTCCGCTTTATTACACCCCATCAAGGCAACCAATAGGGTTAATATATACAAATATTTGCGCATTTTCATACAATTATTCACAGTACTGCAAAAATACGCAACAAAGGTACTGCTTTTTTCTGAATTATGCAAATATATTTTGATTATTTGCCAAAAAGCCCATGAATCTTTGCAAATTATCTTATATCTTTTCCATACCCTTACCATACCCTTATGCTACCCCCTGCCTGCGGGGCCCACTGC
>CALZHO010000014.1 GCA_945787425.1 uncultured Bacteroidales bacterium | reverse complement strand
AGTATGGTCGGTGCCAGCACTGAGGTCAAGTGCGCCGATGTTCTCCACTACAATTGACAGCAGGGTGTTGTCGTATGGAGCATATGCCACTTGGAAAGTGAAGGTATATTTAGCCACTGTGCCGTCCTCTGCGGTCACGTAGAGGGTGGCAGGTGCAGAGAGACCTGCGGTGCATAACTCGACTGTTTGCTCTGCTTCTGCCTTGGTGAAGGTGATAGCAGGCAGCTCTTTTGTTTGGTAAGGCAAATTAATCGCATATTCGCGAACAGCAGGATCGTAGTCGAAGGTAATACCGTCGATGTCAATGAGTTCGAGCTGGGTATTGCTGCTTTTAGCAACTGGGAAAGCGATGGCATAGTCAGCCGTGGTGATACCATCTTCAGCCGCTACGTGGATAGTGGTTATCTGATTGAGACCAGGACTACTGATTGTGATGGTTTGTCCCAGTGAATTGGCTACAGGCACCACCGATGGCACTTGTGCAGTACGCCATGGGAGCTCGTAGGTATAGGTCTGAGGAGCAGGGTTCTCCAGATAGAGCTCGCCATTGACATAGATAGCCTCCAACGACACATCATTGGATAATGGGAAAGAGTCTGCGGCGAACTCAGGGATAGCAGGTTCGGAAGCCGAAGTGAAGATGATGGTATATTCAATAGGCGTACCAACCTCAGGTTGAACTATGATACGCGCTGTACCGAAACTATTTGGTTGGGTGATGTTTACTTTCTGGTCGGGACTCTGGTCCACGGTGATGTCTGGAATCAGGTCTTGCTCCAGCGAAACGATATAGTTGAGTTGCTCAGGGGTGAAGTCAGATAGACTGTCGCCGTCGAGGTAGATCATCTTCAGCAGCGCATTGGCTGATTTCTCTATTTCGAAGGTCAGTGTATAGATGCGTGACGAACCATCACCAGCCTTGACCACCATACGCACGGTGCGTGTGGCAGTGCTGGTATTGAGCGTAACGGTCTGATACTCATCGCCTGGTGTGTAAGTCACGACAGGCAAGGTGGTGGTGCCAGCAGGCAGGGTGAGGGTGTAGTTGAGCGTGTCAGGGTGGAAGCCATCAAGCGGTTTGCCATCCAGCTCAATGCCTTGCAGAGCATTATTGGATGACTTCTCCGTGGAGAAAGTCAAACGATAGGTGACAGTATTGCCTGCGGCAGCTGTAACCACGATACGGGTGGTGCCTTCCACGCCGCCCTCGGTGATGGATACCGTTTGATATGGGTCGCCCTGTGTCCAAGTGATAGCGGGCAGGGTGGTGGTGCCAATAGGCAAAGTGAAAGAGTAGTTAGTCTGCTCAGGCGAGAAGCCTTCGATAGGCTGACCGCCCAGACTGATGCCTGCTAAGTATGCGTAGGAGGATGCCTCGATCTTGTAGGTCAGTTTGTAGGTACGAGTGTCTTGCGCCGCAGGAGCCGAGACTGTGATTTGTGCTCCCTCTTCCAGCGTGTTCTTGGTGAGCGTGATGGTCTGTGCACCGTCAGCATAGGCCGATTGCCAAGTGATGGTAGGTGTTGTAGTGGTGCCCAGAGGGAGGGAGATAGTATAGTTGTTCTTGGTAGGCTTGAAGCCTGGCACGAGTTCTCCGTCGAAATAGATAGCCTGAAGGGTATTGTCAGAGAGCTGTGCTACGGAGAAATGGAGAGCGTAGGTGTTGGTGGTCGTGCCATCAGCAGCGGCTACATGGATAATGGCAGTGCCTGTGGTGCTGGTAGGTTGTGTGATGGTGACAGTAGCACCCGCGTCTTGCGCAGAGGCGGTGATAACAGGCACTTCGGTTGTACCATAAGGTAGTTGTACGTTGTAGGTGTTGAGGTAGGCATTGAAGCCATTGATATTGTTGCCATTCACCTGAATGTCCGCGAGGCGAGCGTTGTTGGACGCTGCGGATACGAACTTGATCTTATAGGTGGTGCTGCTACCGTCAATGGCATAGGTCTGAATAATCATAGGGTCGCCGTCGATAGCACCTTGTTGAACAATCTTAAACTCCTCGCCAGTGAGTTTGCGACCAGGGAAAGTGGCCTTGTCGCCGCGGGCATTGGTGAGCGTACCTGCACCGCGTACACCGAAGACTGAAGGAATCTCAGTGGCTTTGCCCACTGAATATATTTGCTCCTCTGCGCTGTTGGGGTCAAAGGCCTTCCATTCTCGCTCGCGGATATAGAGTTTGTCAATCTTGGATGAATAGATGAGTTCCACATCATCCACATAGAGTGCGTTGCCGTTGTATAGACCGTCCTTTGCGCGGAAGTTAGGGTAGTTGGAGGCAGAGAAGATGATGTTCATCATCTCTGGTATGTCGTTGTTGAAGTAATAAATAGGTACGCGGATATTGGTCCATTCGCCATACTCCTTCATCTCGCGCCACATGCCTTCGGCAATCTGGTTAGCTTGTTGGGCTGTACCACATTCGTTGGCATCCAGTGCGAGGCGAATATCGCTCTCTTCGTTGGTTTGGCTCACAGAAGAGCAACCACCACCTTTGCCTTTGTAGCTATTACTTTTGGCCGTTCCAGACCATGCGTAGTAGAGCAGATAAAAATCTTCTTTATCTACATGAGGACCTACACGTTTGATCCATACGGACATGGTGTCAGGTCGGTGTTGGAAATTCATACCACCAGAAGTACCAGCGGTGGCAGTGCTGGTGTTAAGATCCTTGATGTAGGTCCATGGACGACCCAAGGAGACATAGCCAGGAGACAACTCGGTGATACCAAAAGCACCGATCTCGGTGTCTTTGACCATTATCGAGTAGGAACCAGAGTGACCTGCTTCGCGGTTGGTTAGGTTGAAATTGATTCCCGCTTGGCTGATATTGCTACCGTACCAGTCTTTGGGTTGTTCTTGGCCGTCAAACTTGGGGCCGCTCCAGTCTTCGAAACTTGGGTTGGGTATTTGTTGCGCTGTTACATTGCTCGCGATACAAAAGAGTATCGCAAAAAGTACTACCGAGTAGATTCTTTTCATAAATTATGTTAATTATTAATATTTTCGTACAAAAATTCATATTTTAAGATTTGCATAATAAAAATAACGCATACAAATCCAAAATACGCTGCAAAATTAATATAAGTATTTGGAATATGCAAATATCTCACGTGTGTGTGCACGCGATTATTAAAGAAAGATACTTTTTTCCAAAGAAATGGAATGTTTTTTTTGGGGGGGGTATTGGATATTGGGTACGGGTTATAGTGTGTTGAACTGACCGTTGGATACTTGAAAGACGGAAGCCCGGTGTGGCATCATATCCAACATATGGGTCAGGTGCTGTCGATCGGTGTCGGTGATGAAGATTTGTCCGAACTGTTCGCTGCTTACCAAGCGAATAATGCGCTCTACACGTTCGGCGTCCAGTTTGTCGAAGATATCGTCCAATAATAAGATGGGTTTGCCGAGAAAAATGGCTTGCCCGAGTTTCATTGATAGGAGAAAGGACTTCTGTTGTCCTTGGCTGCCGACACGCTTGAGAGGATAGTCGCCAAGACGCATCTCCAGTTCATCTTTGTGAATACCCTGCGTGGTCCATCCTACTATGAGGTCGCGTTGGCGTGTGCGTGCGAATGCTTCCAGCAAATCGCGCTCCTGCAACTGCGATGTATATAGCAGCGACACTTGTTCGCTATCGCCCGAAATGGTAGCATACATCTCTTGAAACGCAGGCACAAAACGTTGGATAAAATCTGTGCGCTGCGCATAGATATACATGGCATGCTCTACCATCTGCATCTCAATCACTTCGAAGAGTTCGGTGGGTGCTTGCAGGGGATGATCCTCGTATTGCTTGAGCAGGGCGTTGCGTTGTTTGAGCAGCGCGTTGTATTGCATAAGGTGCTCCAAATACACTTTGTCATACTGCGAAATGACGCCATCCATAAACCGCCTGCGCTCATCGCTACCCTCGCTGATGAGTTCGCTGTCTTGCGGGCTGACCATGACCAGCGGAATGAGTCCGATATGTTCGATGAGGCGTTTGTAGTCTTTCTTGCCGCGGCGGAATTGCTTCTTTACTCCGCGTTTGATTCCGCATGAGATGACTTCTTCTTCAGCAACTTGGTCAAAGATATATCGCCCTTGGATCATGGCCATGTCCTCGTTGTGCGTAATATTCTGACTATCAATAGTATTGTACGCGGATTTGGTGAAACTGAGGTAGTAGATGGCATCCAGCAGGTTGGTTTTGCCTTGACCATTGAGCCCTACAAAACAGTTGAGTTTATCCGAGAAACGAAGTGTCGCTTCTCGGATATTCTTGTAGTTGATTATGCTGATTTCGTTTAATATCATGGTAGATATTTAAACATACAAATGCACATCTTCTGCTGTGATAGTATCACCCGATAAGATAATCAAACGCTCTACTACATTGCGCAGTTCGCGGATATTACCAGGCCAATGATGCTGTTGCAGCGATTGGATGGCTTCCTCCGTGATGGATTTGGTTTTCCAACCCTGCTCGGCGCATATGAGTTGAATGAAGTGGTTGACCAGTAGCGGGATATCTTCTTTTCTATCTTTCAAGTCTGGCACCTGAATAGGGATGACGTTGAGGCGGTGAAAAAGGTCTTCACGGAAGTTGCCTTTCTCAATCTCTTGTTTCAGATTCTTGTTAGTGGCGGCAAGTACGCGCACGTTAACCTTGATGGTTTTGTCGCTACCTACACGTGTGATCTCGTTCTCTTGCAAGGCGCGCAACACTTTGGTTTGGGCGGAGAGGCTCATATCGCCAATCTCGTCGAGGAAGAGTGTTCCCCCATCGGCTTGCTCGAACTTACCTGCACGGTCTTTGACTGCTCCAGTAAAACTGCCTTTCATATGGCCGAACAGTTCGCTTTCAATCAGTTCGCTGGGGATAGCTGCACAATTGACCTCTACCATTGCTGCATTGGCGCGCTGACTGTTCTCGTGAATGAGGTGGGCTACGACTTCTTTGCCTGTGCCATTGGAACCAGTGATAAGTACGCGTGCGTCTGTGGGAGCTACCTTGTCTATTAGTGCGCGCACGCGAGCAATGGCAGCGCTCTCACCTATCATCTGATTGAGTTTGCCCACTTTCTTGCGTAGCACTTTGGTTTCTTGGACGAGCGATTTGTGATCTATAGCGTGCTTGGTAGTCACTAATAATCGATTGAGATCCAGTGGTTTCTGTATAAAGTCGAAGGCGCCGCCTTTCAGCGATTCTACGGCTGTATCCACAGAACCATGACCCGTAATCACCACTATAGGAGCTTCCTCGGAGTTCTGTTGAGCCATGCCTTCTCGATAGGCTTGCAGAAACTCCATTCCGTCCATCTCGGGCATCTTGATGTCGGTGAAAATGAGGTCAAAAGCGTTGCTCAATGCACGCTCTAAACCGATACGACCATTCTCGGCTACCTCCACCGTGTAACCTTCAAATTCCAATATCTCCTTGAGCGTGTTGCGTATGGCACGCTCATCGTCTATTACAAGAATTTTAGCCATAACTATGCATAATTTTGCGCAAAGGTACTGCTTTTTTACAGAAAAAACAAATTTTTTTTGTATATATAACAGAAAAGTAGTAACTTTGCGAGGTAATTTGAAAAATATTAACAATTAACTGCTAAAAATTCAAAGCGTATGAAAAAAATTACTCTTTTCTTGAGTGCAATGCTCTTCTCTGTGATGAGCTTTGCTGGCGTTGTTACCTTTGACGCTGATGTGGATCAAGGTAATGCGAGTACTGACTCCAAGAATGCTGCTGCGTATCAAATTACTAAGGATGGTGTGACAATAGAGGTATCATCTGGTATCCTTGGAACTTACAACAGCGAAATGCACTATCGTATTTACAAAAATCAAACCCTCCAGATTACTTCTACTGTAGGTAATATCACAAAAGTAGAATTTACTTGTACAGCAAATGATGATGCTAAGTATGGTCCTGGTTGCTTCACAGTTGATGGCGGCGATTATACCTATGCTGGTCCTGTTGGTACATGGACAGGTTCTGCTGATGCGATTGTATTTACTGCTTCTTCTAACCAAGTTCGTGCTACTCAAGTAGTAGTAGCACTTGAAACTACAATTACAGGTGTAGAGGATGTAGTGACCGTTGAAGTTCCTGTTAAGGTTATTGAGAATGGTCAATTGATGATTATTCGTGGCGAGAATGTTTACAATGTACTTGGTGCACAAGTGAAGTAATCCTCGTTTCGTATTATAGAAATAGGCTACCAATTGCTGGTAGCCTATTTTTTTGTTGAGTGGACGCTGCACTATTGTTTAGAGGGTATTGACCTCTTTGAACCGTACTTGTTCGCGGCTAAAACGGAACTCTACAGGGCAATAGCGAAATCCTCTCTCGTTGGTGATGGGTGCGCCCCAGAATAGATAAGCATGTTCTCCACGGCGAACAAAAGCCCCTTGTTCTTTCCATTGCTCGTAGGTGTGAAACTCTGCATCTGTGAGGTTGTAACACTCGCGAAGTAGTTGATTGCATGTGAATTTGGTACGTCCTGCGGCTTTCGCCATCTCAATGAGTCCGTTGGTAATTGTTCGCAGATGCAAACGGTAGTTTTGCATACGAGTAGGATGAATTTCTGCAACGGTTGTTTCGGGCATGGTGGTGAATCCATTATTCACCTTGTTGGTAGTAGTTATCATAATCTAAAAAATTAAAAGTGAATATAAAATGTGTGTTAATATCAATTGTGTAGAATTTGCATCCAAATCAGAATGCTGTACATATTGCTAAAAAACTCTTGTGCGTTGGTTTGCAGGTCCTTTTGATTGAAGTTTAATTCGAGTTGCATAGTGGTGTGTAGTTAATAGTTAATAATTAATATTCAATGATTCATTTCTGAAATCGGGTGCAAAGGTACTGCTGCAAACTGACAAAACCTGTCATAAGCTATGAAAAAAAACAAAAAAAGTGCAAAAAATGCACTTTTTTTGTTGTGACAGCTTCCTTGTGGTTATGCACCTTTGGTGGGTGGTGTCACTTCGTGAGGTGGAGCACGTTCGGTGGGTGTGTTACAGGCAATACATCTGGTATGCTTTTTCTGCTTCGTTGCGAAAGAACTGGACTAATTCTTCGGGTTCTCTTACGCGAATGTCGGTGCCATGTGTACGTAGTTCTTGGATAAAGTCAAAGGTGGGCGCTACAAAATACTCAAAGAAAGTGTTACCCTGAAATTGGCTAAGCTCTTTTTGGGAGGCATGCAGAGGGAGTAGTCGTAGGAATTGAGCCGACTTTTGTGTGGCTTCAATGATGATTTTTGTAGGCTTTTGGTCACGGAAGACACCATAATATGGGGAGAAAAATGCTTTGGCATTAAAATCTTTGGGATACTCAAATGCTATATCCGTTGGGCGCATTTCCTTTACGCGGTCCAGTGCATAGATACGTTTTTCAGAGGGGTGAGTAGAGGGGCAACCTACTACATACCAACGCTGTTTGAATACTTTTAGACAGTAGGGAGCCAGGGTGAGTTCGTATTGCTCTTGGCTATTAAAACTATGATAAGTGAAGCGCAGTTGATGGCGTTGTTTGATGGCATCTACAATCAGACTCAGGTATTGTGTGCCTTCAGGAATGTCTTCGTAGAGAATACAATCGTTTATCTCTTGCGCCTGGTCCATCATAGAATGGACAGCCATCGCATTGAGCAGCCATTTGCGAGTGAATCCACCAGAAATATCATCTTTGTTGTTAATATAGTAATAGTTTTGACTTCTATTGCAACAAATCTCTACATCAAATATCTCCTGAATCTCATCTTTATAGCGATGAAATTTACGTTCAGGGAATTCTTCTTCTTGATTGTCGTTGTAGCGACAATTAGCCCAGCGGCGATTGATATCCTCGCGGGTGAGACGCCCCGAAGCAATAGTGTCAATCAACCAAAAATACACGTTTACTTGATGTGCTGCCATAATTGTATAGTGTTGCGCGGCAAGGCCGCTGTTTAGTGTTGTTCTGGATAGTTCAGTGTTGTTTGTAGATACGCATTTCGCAGTTTTTGCAGTCGAACTCCAAGGAGAGGATAGTACCATTCTGCAAACGAAGAAAGCGTGGTTCGTTGGCCATAGGATTGGTTTTACGACAATGCCCTAACTCGTAGAGTATGCAATACTTACAAGTCATCAGCGGTTTACTATTTGATGATTTACTATTTGCCATTGATGGTTTCTCTTCTCCATTGATTGAGTTGGCTGATGGGTATGAAATAGGGGAACTCGTGGTTACATCTTTTTCCATCTGCCATGATAGTTATGCTTTGGGCGATGAAATCTGTGTCGCCGAGTTTGCTAAGTTGTTGTTGTATGGTTTGTAACGCACGCTCAGGGTTACTGGCAGCTTGATGCTCTGCCTCGAAGATGGTGCTCTTGTCGCCTATCACGATGCGATAGCCCACCTCAATAGCTTCAAAGCGAATAGCTACGGGCATACGACGCTCCGCCTTCAGTGTATGTACAAATGCAGTGTCTAAATTGCGATATAGAATTGTATTTCGCTGAATGTCCACCAATTGATTAGTATAAATCCAATCGCCCTCTATCTTGTTGATTGCGAAACCTTTGTCAGCGTAGCACAATCCATCACCGTTGCGCAAAACAATGTGGGGTAATAATTGTACTCGTATCGCTTTACCACGCACTTCAATGACTTTGCCAATATGCTCTCCAGTAGATTTGGGTGTTTCCCAGTTCGCCATGTTCGGTGTGCGCCCATGCAAGAAATAATCCGTCTGTCCGCGGTGGAAGGTCTTGGCAGGGTTAGGTGTAAAATCGTATTGATAGACAGATTGGGTAGATGCATGTTGCAGTGTAGGGTTGCTATCTATCAGTTGGTCAAGTAGTTGGCGGTAATATGCAACGATGTTGGTCACATAGTCGCGATCCTTGAGGCGCCCTTCAATCTTAAAAGTCGTCACGCCAGCTTCGATCATTTCGGCAAGATGAAGACTACGATCCATATCTTGCAATGAGAGTAGATAGCGCTGGTGGATAGGTTCGCTATTATTGTCCAGAATTTCGTTGCCATCTTTGTCCAGTAGGTCGTAGCGTTGGCGGCAAGGTTGTGCGCAGCAACCGCGATTGGCACTGCGATCCATTAGCACTTCGGATAAGTAACAACGCCCGCTATAACTCACGCATAATGCACCATGTACGAAGGCTTCTAATTCAATTTTGAATTTTGAATTTTGAATTTGGATTGCGTTATTGATCTCTTTTATCTCTCGGAGAGATAGTTCGCGTGCGAGTACGGCGCGACGTAATCCCAGTTGTTGCAAATGTAGTATTTGTTCAGGTGTGCGGTTGTCGCATTGCGTGGAGGCGTGCAGGCGGATGGGAGGCAGATTGTAGTCTAATAGCTTCAGATCTTGAATAATAAGCGCATCTACCCCTACCTTATATAACTCGTGTGCGAGCGTGCACGCGCGGGGATATTCGTGCTCGTAGAGTAAGGTGTTGAGTGTAACTAACACTTGCGCACCAAACCGATGTGCATACTCAACCAGAGCTGCAATGTCATCCAGGGAATTACCTGCAGCTTGGCGTGCACCAAACTCAGGCGCACCAATATACACTGCATCAGCACCCGCTTGAATGGCTGCTTTTCCTACTTCTAAATCGCGAGCAGGAGCCAATAATGTTAATATACGATTGGACAATTGACGATTTACAATTTTTTACACGTGTTATTGGGCTATTTATCGGAGCATGTTGCTCAGTTGGTACATCACGATGCCAGCTGTAACGCTGACATTGAGTGAGTGCTTGGTGCCATATTGTGGAATCTCGATACACCCGTCTGCGGCATCTACTACCTCTTGCTGCACACCAAACACTTCATGTCCCATGATGATGGCGATCTTTTGCCCTTTAGGTAATTGCAGATCGCCGAGCATGGTGGCTCCGTGCGCTTGCTCAATAGCGTAAACGGTGTAGCCGTCGGCTTGTAATGCCTTCACAGCGTCGAGGGTTTGCTCAAAATAGCGCCAATCCACTGTCAGTTCGGCACCGAGAGCCGTTTTGTGTATCTCGTTGTTAGGTGGGCAGCAGCATATACCGCATAGCCATACACCTTGCAGACAAAACGCGTCTGCGGTGCGAAAGACGGCTCCGATATTATGTTGGCTGCGGACATTATCAAGCACCACGATGAGTGGCACTTTCTTTGCATCGTGGAATGCCTCTGGAGTGAGGCGATTCATCTCTTGTATAGTGGTCTTCAGCATGATTTATTCTTTGGTAAAAAGGAATGGCAGACAAATGGTAATAAGTTGTTTGTCGGGTTCTATATTGACAATAAAATCTTCGTGCAAAGGAATCAGTTGCTTGCTGTTGAGGGTGATGAGGGTGTTGATGGTTGTTTCGTCCACATCTGTGATTGTACCGAGTTCGCCTTGATCTGTGTCTAAGACGCGATATCCTAACAAACTTTGCCACGTGGGCATCAGTTCCTCGTCTTCGTTCATGTCCGTGAGAAGCATATAGACTTGACAGCCAATTAGTTGTTGCGCTGCTTGTTCGTCGGTAATATGGTCCAGTTGGAAGATGAGCGAGTCGCTTCCCTTGCCACGCCAATCAAGTACACGGAAAGGAACAAGGATGTTATCAATATTGAGAATTAGGAACGTAGCATCTGCATTATCCCAGTACTCATTGCTCATAAGGCATTGTATTTCACCTCGTTTGCCATGCGTTCGGGTTATCTTTCCGATAGATATGACTTGTTCGTTGGTTATCATTGTTGATGTTAGATTATTGTATTTGTTCTATTTTTTGTTGCGCGACATATACGAGATAGGCTTCCACAGCATACCCCATTTGCTGGAACAGGAGGGTATAGTTACGCAATTGCTCTTGATAGAGTGTAGGGTGTTCATGTCCAAACTTGTAGTCAATGACGGTGGCAGTCTTTCCATCAATCATCACGCGGTCGGGACGTTGTGTTTTACCTGTCGTGGTGAGAATATCCATTTCATTACGTACCATGTGAGGTTGGGTGAACCAATGCTCTTTCCCCTCTCGTTGCAGTAGTTGTTGTAGAGCCAGCAATTGCTGCTGCATGATAGTTTGTTGCGCAGGAGTGATGCGTCCTTCTGCAATCATATGGTCTATAGCGGGTTGGGCATCTTGCCACGTATTGATTTGTGCTAACCATTCGTGCATCAGAATACCCAAATCTATGGTTTCCAATGGGGTGTCGTCAGCAAAGTCATCTTCTGCTCTACTGCGCAAAATCAGGCGATTGCCGATGGGCGAGGATATGTATTGTGCCTCTCGTGTGTTGTTTTTGTCAGGGGTGGCTGGCGTAACGATAGGTTTGGCATCGGCTTTGATGTAGGTATAAATATTCTCTTCGTTGCTGAGCAAAGTGTCTTCTGCTATCACTTGGTCGTAGAGATAGGAGAGCAGATGACTAATCTTGCTAATTTGTGGTTTGTTATCTTTGGTAGTGGTGTACATTTGTCCGTAGGCGTATAGGCGCATCTTAGGACGAGTGAATGCCACATATGTTAGATTGAGATTGTCTATATATTGCGATATAATTTCATTGATATATTCTTTTTTGAAATGCGTTTTGAGTAGTTTGGAGGAGAGAGGGACAGCCACGATCGGCATCTGGTTGAACGGTTCGGTTTGTGGTTGACACCAGAACACCTCGCCCATATGTGTACGCTGAATATCCCAATTCAGGAATGGCAACATGACAATATCAAATTCCAGTCCTTTGGAACTATGAATAGTTAGGATACGTATCGCATTGACGACAGGTGAGGATGGGATGGTGGCTTTGGGGGCTTTCTTCTCCCAGTACTCAAGAAAGGCGCCTATATCGGATACGCGCTTCTGAGTGAACTGATACACTTGGTCCTGAAAGGCGGTCAGATAGGGTAGTGCACCTGCTTGTTGGGGTAATTGCAGCAGGGTGATGAGTTGTTGTACAGCTTCGTAGAGTGGCAGGGTGAATGCCTGATGAATAGCGGATGTTTGTTCCTCGGTGAACGGTGCATGCAGGG
>CALZHO010000013.1 GCA_945787425.1 uncultured Bacteroidales bacterium | reverse complement strand
GGCAAAGGTAGTGTATTATTTTCGAACGATTGTTCAAAAAAGAAGAAAAAGTGCATTTTTTTGAACAAACGTTCGATTTTTATCAAAAAAATGTTGTGTATATAAAAAATTTTGCATACCTTTGCGGACGAAAATGGGGTAATTTTGAATTTTGAATGATGAATTTTGAATTAAGATAGTTAGGATTATGGTAGAAGATCGTAGGGATAAAATCCTGCTTAAGGCATTGGAGTTGTACATGGTGGAGGGATATGCCAATGTGTCTATAACCGACTTGCAGGCCGCTCTGGATATGGGGCGTGGGACATTGTATTACTATTTCAAGGACAAGGATGAGTTGTTTCAAGAGGTGGTGGATACGTTCTTGATTAAGCCCAAACAACGCGCATTGGAGCGCGTGAGAGAGACGGGTAGAATACCCGATATGATAGATGCCATGTTGTACTACCTGAATCAGTTGCAGGAGTTTTACAATCAGGTGGAGAACAAGAATATCAATACCTCGAATGTGGTGACAGTGATGTACACGGCGTATAGCCGATTCCCTGAACTATACAAGAAAGCGCGTCGGTTGTACGAATACGAATTGAGTTTGTGGATACAAGCTATCAAGAATAGTATGCACAATGGCGATATTCGCGGTAATGTGCCCATTGAGACCACAGCTCGTATGTTCCTGCATATCAAAGATGGTTGGGATCCTGGTCGCTCAGGTGCACCAATGAACTTCGATATTTTCCCTGAACAGTATAATTATTTGTACGATTTGATTAAGAAATAGCGTGTAGCAACGAGTGAAAATAGGCAATAAATGCAAAAAAATGATATTTCTTTCGTTTTTGAACACGCGTTCGAAAAAATAGTTGTACTTTTGCAGGCGATTACTAAAATAGAAACTAATGTAAAATATACTATATTATGGAATTGAAACATTATTTGGAGTATCTCCAGAACACGATTGTCAACAAGTGGGACGTGTTGGCAATGAAGGATTTAGATGGTAATACATCTTATACATATGGCGAAATGGCAAACGAGATTGCTCGTTTGCACACTACTTTCCGCGAACTGGGTATTAAGGAAGGCGATAAGATTGCACTTTGCGGTCGCAACTGCGCTAATTGGGGTTTGACATTCTTGGCTATTGAGACTTACAAGGCAGTTGCTGTAAGTATTTTGCCTGATTTTACTGCTGAAGGCGTGCATGCATTGGTTAATCACTCTGAGGCGAAGTTGCTATACGTAGGACCTAATGTGTTGAAGAAAGTTGATGCCAAAGAAATGCCAGGTCTAACAGCAATGGTATTCATGGATGATTTCTCGTTGAAACATGCGGCATCCGAAGAAGTGGCGAAGAAGTATGCTGCTGTGGATGAGGTATTTAAGAAAGAATGGCCAGAAGGCGTGAAAGCAGCAGATGTAAAATATCCTACTGATAATATTGATGAGTTGGCATTGATCAACTATACATCGGGCTCGACTGGTAATCCTAAGGGCGTGATGATTAGCCATAAGAACTTGAGTGGAAATACCGACTTTGCTGCAAAACGTATTCCTCACCAAGCAGGTGATAAAGTGCTGAGTATGTTGCCTATCGCGCATATGTTTGGTTTGATGTTTGAGTTCTTGTACCAAGTATGCGATGGTGCAGAGGTGTATTTCTTGACCAAAGCTCCAACTCCAACTGTGTTGATGAAAGCCTTTGCACAAGTGCATCCATTTATGATTTTGACTGTACCTTTGGTGATTGAAAAGATTATCAAGGGTAAAGTGTTGCCAGTGATTAATAAACCACTGATGAAAGTACTTTGGAAAACGCCAGGTATCAAGAAGATACTGCACAAAAAGGTGAGCAATACGTTGCTGCAAGCCTTCGGTGGTAAGTTGCGTTTCTTGATTATTGGTGGTGCAGCACTCAACGAGGAAGTGGAGAAATGTATGCATGATATGCACTTCATGTATTGCGTAGGTTATGGTATGACCGAGTGCGCTCCGCTTATCACTTACGAAGATTGGTACAAGTATGTATATCGCTCATGCGGTAAAGGTATTGTGGGCATGGAAATGCGTATTGACTCGGAAGATCCTGCTACCAAAGAGGGTGAGTTGCAAGTACGTGGCGTGAACGTGATGATGGGCTACTATAAGAACGAAGAAGCCACTAAAGAAGCGTTTACCGAAGATGGTTGGATGCGTACGGGTGACTTAGGTATCATTGACAAAGAGGGTAACCTCTTCCTTCGCGGTCGTAGCAAGAATATGCTACTCAGCCCTAACGGCCAAAACATCTACCCTGAAGAGATTGAGGATAAACTCAACAGTCTGCCACTCGTGACAGAGTCTGTGGTAGTGGACCGCGAGCACAAGTTGGTGGCATTGGTATATTCCGATCCTTCATTGGCAAAACCCGAAGTGCTGCAAGGCAGAACGGTGGAGCAAGTGATGAAAGAGAATATGGTGAAACTCAACAAAATGCTTCCTAACTACAGCCAAGTGACTGCCATTGAGTTGGTGGAAAAAGAGTTTGAGAAAACGCCTAAGCGTAGTATCAAGCGATTTATGTATAAATGAGAAAAAAAAGACTCCTGAAGGGGTCTTTTTTTTTAGACCGCTGCGCTTGAAGATGGAAGATCGCTGCGCTTGAAGAGGGAAGTTCGCTGCGCTTGAAGATGGCTAAGTGAAGCGACATCGCTATCATCTAAGGCGCTTGGCGCTGATTAATATCGGTTTACCCTGATGGCGGGCGGCGAGCAGATAATAGTCGTCGCCGTCGTGGAGTTTGTACTTCTTGCGAATCTGTTCGGGCATGAGCGGATGATTGCGCGAGATGATGCTATATTTCGCTTGGGCATCTAATTGCTTTTTAGGGTCTTTGATTTCGGCATCTATGACTTCCCACACGCGACCCGGAAAATCGGGTAGAAGGGTGTTGGAGGTATAGAGATGGGTATTGGTGTCTAATTTATCAAGACCGTATCGCTCGCCTATCAAACGATAGGCCCCCGCCTTGATGATAGCCGCATTAGGTTCGTAGATATATTGCTTAATATCAGAAGCAATCTGCATGGGTGCATTTTTCTCATCCTCATGGCTGAAGACAAAGCGGTCGGTGTGTGTAGCGCAGATATTCACTGCATGGATGGTGTTTGCACCTGTCATGAGGAGCACTTCTTTCACTTCGTTATGCACCGCCACGATATGCGTATCCCAATCTTTTCCCAACACGCGTAGCGCAGCCGTGATATCCAGCATAGGGCTGAATTTAATCAATATGTGGCTGGCGTGTTTGCGAAGAGGGGGGAGTAGGTTTGTCACGTTGGGTTCGCAGTCTTCGATGCGAAAAACCTTACTGCCCGACAGGCTACGGCGAGCCGGGTCGAGATAGATGAGGGTATGGGACGCTGTGCTATTGGACGGCGTTCCGCCTATTGGACGCTGCGCTAATGGGTGATGAGGTAAGGAGGCGAGGAAGGCTTCGGCAGTGGTGTTGTGAATCTGGATATGTGGGCGATAGAGCGAAAAATTGTGCTCTGCAATGGCGCACAACTCCTCATTGCGCTCCACATAGTGCGCCTCAGATACGTGTTCTGACATAAAAAATGTATCTACACCATACCCCGCTGTTAGATCAATCAGTACATTATGAGCAAACGGCATAATCAGGGCTGCTTTGTAGCGAGCAGTGGCTTCGCTGGAGCATTGTTCGCACGATAGACGAACGGGGTACCACCAATCGGCTTTTTGTGCGAAAGTGGGCAGTTTGTCGCGTGTGCGCTGT
Source organism: uncultured Bacteroidales bacterium (assembly GCA_945787425.1). Taxonomy (GTDB): domain Bacteria; phylum Bacteroidota; class Bacteroidia; order Bacteroidales; family Paludibacteraceae; genus Colicola. Next base: position 8,390 of record CALZHO010000013.1, on the reverse strand, counting down.
CTGCCTTCTATCTGCTGCAAGAAGAAACGGAAATCGGCATCCGATACGTGCGGATACCGATTACGTTGCAGTGCCAACTGCTGCACATCATCGTGCAGGTGCTTGATAACAAGTGTAGATAAATCCGAAGTCACAAAGATAATACTCTTACAATTAGTTCTTTGTGGTAATAACGATGGTAAAGTCCATCGCTTCGGGCTTGATGTTTATATTTTGCTCATATGCAAAATCACTTGCGCGATAGTTAAGTTCTATCCATCCAGGACCATAGATGCAATCTACAGTAGTAGTGTAGCGTATTGGCTGACTTCCACTAAATTCTTCACAATGAAGTACATCTGGAAGGATATGTTTGAAGGCCTCTCGCGTACCTTTCTTGAACACTCGATACACATTTACTTCGCCATTGTCAAAAACATACGAACTGATTTCAGGCATATCCACAACGCAATAAAAATAATTGTTGGATGGTAGATTGGTATATTGCCAATCGCTGGCACTCACATGTACGTCATAACTTTTAACGGTAAACCCATTATAGGTATATGAGTTGCCACAGCTAATCATAGACAACAATGGCAGCAATAAAAGAAGAATTTTTTTCATAACTACATATTTTAGTATAATTCATACAAAATCTGTGCAAAGGTACGATATTTTTTGTATATTTGCAAATTTTTTAGTACCTTTGCGGCAAAATTGTAGAATATGAGAAAAATTGCAAGCCTTATTGTATTATCATGCCTGAGCGTTGCACTTTGGGCGCAGTCGAAAAATGCTACTTATGAAGCATACATTGACGAATATCGTCAGGTGGCTATTGAGCAACAGCGCAAGCATGGAATCCCTGCTTCCATCACTATGGCGCAAGCTATCTTGGAGTCAGCTGCAGGGCAGTCGGAATTGGCCACCAAAGCCAATAACCACTTTGGTATCAAATGCACCTCTGATTGGCCCGGCAAGACCTATAAGTACAACGATAATCGGCATAATGAGTGTTTTCGTAAGTATGCGGAAGTGGCTGACTCGTACGAAGATCATTCGTTGTTCCTGAAACGTAAGCGTTACGAGAGTTTGTTTGCCTTGTCCATGGGCGATTATAAGAATTGGGCATACGGATTGAAAGCGTGCGGATATGCCACCGATCCGAAGTATCCAGAGAAGTTGATTCATCTGATAGAACTTTACGATTTGAACAAACTGACGTTCGACAAGACCATTGTGCGTTCGGATAGCGATTCAAAAAAAAAACTTTTCATAGACGACGAAGGCACTGAGATTGCTTTCTTAGAGCAAGAAAATGTGGAAGATTATCCCATGCCGCCCATGGAGGAATTGCAGCTTTTTCATAATCATCGTTCGGGTTATCGCAATGGCGTGAGATATATTGTCGCTGGCCCTAATGAGACGTTTGCTTCGTTGGCGTTGTTCCTGAATATGTATGAGCGTACATTGCGTAAATATAACGATGCATTGGATACTCGTGAACTGCGTGAAGGCGATATTGTGTATATCTATCCAAAGAAAAATCGTGCCGAAAAACGTTATCCCTATTGCTATTTCCGTGGTGAGGATACGGCATGGGATATTGCGCAGAAATATGGTATAAAATTAAAGAGTCTGTACAAACTCAATGCCATACCATATGGTACGCCATTGACAACGCACCAACGATTAGACCTTCGTTAAGTGGTAGAAAGAGAGATACATAAAGCACGTGCAATAGGCGAACTGTTGGCGGATTTTATCCACGGCTCGGAGTTGGAGCAACCCCTGTTGGAGCGCAAGGTGCTTGCGCTCTTGCCCGAAGTGTTGGGTAAGACAGTGGTGCAATACATGGGAGATAGCGAGGTGAAGAATGGTGTGCTATATGTACATATCCGTTCGGCGGCTCTGCGTTCGCAACTCTTTGATGTGCGCTTTGATTTGCTGCGCAAACTCAACGATGCCGCAGGTGCTAAAGTGCTGAAGGATATAAGGTTGTTGGGGTGATTGGATATGGGTAATGGACGGCGTTCCGCCTAAAGGGTAAGGGGTAATGGACCATTAGCGAAGCGTCCTATAACCAAAAAAGAAACGAATGATTTATCCAGAGAATATAGAGCAGAAGATTGATTTTCAGGTTATACGTGATGGCCTGAAAGGGTGCTGCATGTCCATATTGGGCAAGGAGCGTGTGGATGCCATGCAGTGGCTCACGTATTTTCCTGCGGTGAGTACGCTTTTGGCACGTGTGCGAGAGATGATGGCACTCCTCAGTGACCCTGCGTTGGCTTTTCCGCATGGCGAGATTTATGATTTGCGCGAAGCACTATCGCGTATTCGTATTGAGGGTCTATATATGGACGAATCGGAACTCTTCTCTCTGAGGAAGATGTTGGACTACGCTGCCCAACTGGAGCGCTTCTTCGCTACGCTGGATAAGGCGAAATATCCGCTGCTGAGTCAGGAGCAAGGAACAAGGAGCAAAGACTTATCCGTAACGATTAACCAGACGAAGGAATGGAATCTTGGTTCCATTATCTTGGTTCTTGATTCTATTCTGGATCGCTACGGTAAGATGCGCGACAATGCTTCGCCCGAACTGGCACGTATTCGTAAGGAGATTAGTGCCTCTCAAGGTTCTGTGAGCCGTGCGCTGAATGCTATTTTGCGCCAAGCGCAAGCCGAAGGTATACTCGAAAAAGATGCTGCGCCTACTATGCGCGAGGGTAGGTTAGTGTTGCCTGTGCCGCCAGCTTATAAACGTAAGATTGGCGGTATCGTGCACGATGAATCGGCGACAGGAAAAACCGTTTTTATCGAACCACAACAGGTAGTGGAAGCCAACAACCGTATTCGCGAATTGGAGGGAGAAGAGCGCCGCGAGCGCATTCGCATACTATTGGAAATAACCGAACAATTGCGTCCCAAAGTGCCACAGATCATGGATACAGAAAACTATTTGGGCGAGGTGGATTTTTTACGTGCGAAAGCTCTGTTTGCTATCGATATACACGCCATCGTGCCAGAAGTGTCGCGACAACCTATGATAGACTGGCGCGAAGCGTATCACCCTGTCTTATTGCTCAATTTCCGCAGACAAGGCAAGACCGTTGTGCCCTTGACTATTAGGTTATTAGGTGAAAACGGAAAACTGAAAGGTGAAAACGGAGAGCTGAAAGGAGAGAGAATACTGGTGATAAGTGGTCCTAACGCGGGTGGTAAGTCGGTGTGCTTGAAGACTGTAGCCATGTTGCAATACATGTTGCAATGCGGTTTGCCAGTGCCGATGAGCGAGGCGAGTAGGATGGGTTTTTTTAAGAACTTGCTGATTGATATAGGCGACGAACAGTCCATTGAGGACGACCTTTCTACTTACTCATCTCACCTTAAGAATATGAAACATTTTGTGCGTTATGCAGACGCACAAACGCTATTGTTGATTGATGAGTTTGGTACAGGTACCGAACCCATGATAGGTGGCGCAATAGCCGAAGCCGTACTTTCGCAACTCAACGAACAAGGTGCTTTTGGCGTGATTACTACCCACTATAGTAATCTCAAGCACTTGGCAGAGCGTACCGAGGGCATCATCAATGGTGCTATGCTCTATGACCGTGGACAGCTCAAACCGCTTTTCCAACTCTCTATTGGTCAGGCAGGTAGTAGCTTTGCGGTGGAGATTGCTCGCCAGATTGGTTTGCCCGAAACGATTATCCAACGGGCTACCGATATTGTCGGCGAAGAACATATCGACTACGACAAGCAACTCCAAGACATAGCCCGTGATAAACGTTATTGGGAGAATAAACGCCAGAATATCCGACAGAAGGAGAAACATCTGGAGGAGAAGATTGCGCATTATGAGGAACAATTAGCAGGTATCAAGGCCAAGAAACGTGCTATCTTAGAGGAAGCCAATGCCGAGGCAGCAGATATATTGCGCAAGAGCAATGCCACCATAGAGCGTACTATCCGCGAGATTAAGGAGGCTAAAGCCGAGAAGAAAGCCACCCAAGCTGCCCGCCAAAAGGTGGAGAACTTGAAGACGAAGGTGCAAGCCTACCCCCAGCCCCTCCCTGAAAGCACCCCACAAATTGCAAATTTGTCGGGGACCCCGCAAGGGAAGGGAGATAAAAAGGCATCCTCCAAGGTTGAGAAGCAAAAGAATATCTTACGCGATTTGAGCGAGTTGAAGGTGTTGACCAAGAATCCTGCTAAGCTGATTCAGGAACAAGGAACCAAGAGTCAAGAGCAAAGACGAATTAGCAATGTGGCGGATGAACTGAGAAAGAAGAAATTGAGTTTCCAACGCGAGTTGGATATCCGCGGTTTGCGTGCTGATGAGGCATTAGAAGTGCTGATAGCGTATGTGGATGATGCTTTGATGGTGAATGCCGAGCAAGTGACAATCTTACACGGCACAGGTACTGGTGCATTGAAGCAGGTTGTTCGCGACTATCTGGCTGAGCGTCAGAAGAGCATGCGTCGCCTGAAATCGGGCGACATCTCCTTCCACGATGGCGACCCCGACCGCGGTGGCGCAGGGATCACAATCATCGAATTGTATTGAGGTTGTAGATTGTTGTAAGGCAACATGTAACCTCATATTATGAAGTACTATTAACAAACAAAATTTATACGATTATGGAATCAAAATCATGTCCATTTGTACCTAATTTTTTGTTAGGTTGCGCTGGAGGAATCCAGTATTTATCGCTCAAGCGTGCGTCGAAAAATCCACGCAAAGCACAAGAGAAAACGCTTCGAGAAATCCTTACCTACGCACGCGATACTGAATATGGTAAGGAGCATCATTTTGCTGAAATCTTAGAAGCAAAAACTGATACTGAACTCTATGCTCGCTATCAAAAGTATGTACAACTGAATGATTACGAGGATCTTCGCCCATATGTGGAGAAACACAAGCATGGTGCATCGAATATCCTGTTCCCGGGCAAACCAGTATTGTATGCCACTACTTCGGGAACGACTAAAGAGCCAAAATGGGTGCCAATTACCAAGGAGTATTTGCATAATATCTATGGTAAGATGACCAAAGTTTGGCTCTTTAACTTTATCAAAAATCGACCAGAAGTGTTTACAGGCAAGATTGTTTCTATTGTGGGCAAAGTGAAAGAGGGCGAAGCACCCGATGGCACTATGTTTGGCTCGGTAAGTGGTGTTACGCAGCGCGACTGTCCTGGTTTTGTCAAGAAACTCTACGCTTCGCCAGCATCAGTCTTCTCTATTGAGGATTATACCGCCCGCTATTATACCTTGATGCGTATGGGTATTGAGCGTAATATCACCCTTGTGGTGACTGCCAACCCCTCAACTATCGTAGAGATGCAAAATAATGTCAATGAGTACTATGATGACTATTGTACTGATATTGAGCATGGTACGCTGAATGCGAAACTGAATATCCCACAATGGATTCGCGAGGATATTCAGCCATATCTGAAACCAAATCCAGAGCGTGCAGCTGAATTGCGTGCGTTGAAGGCACAATATGGTACTGTGCTACCTAAGCATTTTTGGCCTAACATGCAGATTCTCAATACTTGGAAGTGTGGTAATACGGCTGTGTATCTGGACAAGATTAATGGCTCGTTCCCAGAGCAGATGTTGCACCAAGAGTTTGGTTACTTCGCATCAGAGTGTCGCTTCGGCTTAGTGCTTGATGATACAGTAAATACGGTACTTTTCCCACATTTCCATTACTACGAGTTTGTAGCAGAGGAAGAACTGGAGAGTGAGAACAAACATTATCTGCAGCTCCACGAGCTACAAGCGGGCAAACGCTATTGTCCTTATGTGACTACCTTTGCGGGCTTGTATCGCTATAACATGAATGACTTATTGGAGGTAGGACCTTCCTTCTGCAACACGCCTACTGTACACATGATTCAGAAGGTGAATGGTATTGTGACTATGACGGGCGAGAAACTACACGAACGTCAGTTCATTGAGGCAGTGCATGCTGCTGAGGAGAAGAGTGGGTTGATGACCAAGTTCTTTGTTGGCTTTGCCGATATGGATAAGTCTGCTTATCATTTCTATTACGAGTTTGCTGACCAATCCACTACCCAAGAGCAAGCGGAGAACTTTACCAAACTGGTGGACGACGAGTTGAAAGCAACAAATATTGAGTACGATGCTAAGCGTGCTTCTTTCCGCGTGAAAGACCCTATCACACATCGTTTGGTGGAGCAATCATTCGAGAAGTTCAAGGCACAATGTATCGCCGAAGGTGCCCGCGATGGTCAGTTCAAGATGAATCTGCTCATGCAAGATGAGAAACGCCATGCTAAGTTCAAACAATTGGTGGTAGAGTAATACAACCTGCTATAGGCACAAATAGAGATAGCGCATATCATAGATATATACAATAATATCCGCCCTCATCGAAGCATTAATATGCGTACGCCTATGAGTGTTTATCTGCAAGATGAAAGTCGCACCCCGAAAACAATTTGGGAAGAGCAGAATTGGGGGAGAGCTGCCCCTTCCTCTCTCTGCCACGAGTGGCAGAGAGAGGAAGGGTAATACTATCATCTAATAAAATAATAAACCATCATTTGTATATATCAAGAAAATGTATTACCTTTGCACCAGAATCGACAAACAACAACCTATCAAGGATACGTACAAACGCATCCATCTTTTCAAAAAAAGTGCTCGCTATATTTGCGTATGTGAATTTTTTATAGTACCTTTAAGAATTTTGAATTATGAAAAATAAACTCCTTTCCGTTTTCACTCTTCCGTTTTTTCTTTTTTTCTTGCTCCTTGCTCCTACAGCTATGGCGCAAGTACAGCCAGGGGATACGACGTATAGCGTGTCGATACATGCGGGTTATGGGCACAATCTGACATACGGGTCGTATGCGAACTTCGATATAGATGCCTATCTGCCTATCAATAAGCATTTTGATATGCAAGCAAATATCCGAACCAGTACCGACAACTTTTACACGGCAGGGGTACAAATCAGACCCAAATTCGTATTGCCTGTGGGTGAACTGTACCTCGAAGACCGACTGATGATGAGATGGGTCAATAGAGACAGTTTTCGCGATTTTGTACATGCTTTCTCGGTGGGATACAAGATGCAATATGTGAATGTGCAAGTGGGTATGAGCAATCGTATCATCACTCCATTGCCATACACCAATCGCAGCGAGGATGAGATGATTCTCGAACCCTTTGATGCCGTCTATCGCGTGGAAGCGTTTGTACGTCCGCAAAGCGCAGCATGGAATATCAGTTTGTGTGTGTCGAATATGGACAACTACCAAGTGGAGCGCATGTGGCAACCGATGTTCTACCTTGGCGGTTGGTACGACATCAACGAGCATTGGCGCGTACGCCTATCAGGTAAAATGAAACTGGCAGGCATGTTCCACCTGAATGCACACTACTATGGCGCGGAACTCCGTGCAGGTGCGGAGTACCGATTTTAGTGTTTAGTGAACGCGCCTATGGCGCTACTGTTTAGTGTTTAAAACATATACGAAATTATGAAAAAGAATATACAAATTGGTCTTGGTTCCTTGTTCCTGGTTCTTGGTTCCATCTTCACCGCTTGCGGACCAGAGGCACGATTGGATATGGTGGGTATGTTTGCTGGTACTTCACCAAAGATTGATGAACGATTTGAGGAATCCAAAATATATAATGACCAGCATGGTTTTACCACGCTGCAAGCCCCAGTGGATGACTACCGCGTGTATGTGTGCACCGACACCCATGTGAGCAAAACACAAACGCGTTGGACATACTTCATTGATACTTATCGCAAAGATCCGCTGTGTCCAGTAGCTGTGCATTTGGGCGATATTATTGATGCGCAAAACTATTTTGATGAGATGTACTCGGCATATCAGGCAGTGCCGCTCAATCCCGCAAAAAAGGATACACTGATGGCTGTAACAGGCAACCACGATATTTATTTCAAACAGTGGCCAGAGTATATCAAGTATTTCAAGACGTGCTACTACTACTTTGTAGTAGAGACTCCTTCGAGAAAGAAGGATTTGTTCGTGGTCTATGATTCGGCAGATGGCACGGTGGGCAGCAAGCAGTTGCAATGGCTTCGTGAGACATTGGAGTGGGCAGATAAGCAGGATTTTCGCCATATCGTAGCATGTACGCATACGCATTTCTTCAAACGTGATGGTTCGCAAGGACACACCTCCAACTACACGCAAGAAGAGACCTATGCGCTGCTCAACTTGTTTGAAAAGCATGGGGTAGATATGGTATGGTCGGGACACGACCACTCGCGCGAAATCACACAGGTGAAGGGGATGACATGTATCGTGGTGGACTCGATGGAAGATGAGGACAAGAAACCCTTCTACATGCTCGTGACCATGGGCGAGAAAATTGATTATGAGTTT
>CALZHO010000012.1 GCA_945787425.1 uncultured Bacteroidales bacterium | reverse complement strand
GAACAACTACTCGCCCAACTCCACGAAGAATGGCAGTCCATCTGCCAAGCAGTTAACCAAGTAACAAACCAATAATTATTACACACTATGAACGAAACTCGTACAATCAACCTAAATGGATTAGTGTATCATATTGACAACGATGCCTATCAAACGCTAAAAGAATATCTACAAGACATCGAGATGCGTTTGCCCGCCAACGACCGTCAGGAAGTAATGACTGATATTGAAGCACGCATTGCCGAATTGCTACAAAAAGCGCTCTTTGCAAAGAACGTGCAAGTAGTTAATTCTCAGATGGTTCATTCTATTCAAGAGCAGATTGGTGCTCCTTCTGAGTTTGGACCTAACCGCCGTCCAAAAGTCAAAGTAGATAAGTCGCAAAATAGTGGTTGTGGTCGTGTGTTTAGCATTGTTCTCACCGTCATATTGGCGATCTTGGCTTTGCCGATGATTTTCGTGGGGCTTGCTATCCTTTTCTCCATCGTACTTTCGCTCTTTGGTGTTGCAATAGCAGGTACAACCAGCTTAGCAGCCATCATGCCTATTTTCCCTGTCTTTGCCGAACTTTTAGTGGACGGTGGAGCGGTGATTATTCCGCTTTTGATATTAGCGCTTATCCTGATTATTGCCCTACCCATTGTGATGTTAGTGCACACCATAGTTACATACATGCGCACGCGACGCGGACCAAAAGCACGTTTTTGGTGGATTACCATCCTCCTCTGGCTGGCGTCTATCATTTTCTGGGGAGTATCACTCGGGCGTTTGTATCATTCCTATGACATGGCTCCTGAGATTATAAAAACCATGGTATGGGACGGATTAGATGTAGATGATCAAGAAGGTACTTTCGCTTCCGAACTTCAATTGGAACCTTACCATTCCATTGAATTGCGAGGTGCTGCTAAATTGCAAATCAACAACGGTACACAACCATCTACTCTATTGACTACTAACCAAATATACTCTCTCATGGATGAAGGTGGAATCAAAGCAGAAGTGCGAGATAGTGTACTCTATATCGAGACATCCAACCAAATCCCTGTAGATGATGTAATGATAGATTTTGCTATTACTTCTCCTAATTTACGCCAACTAACGGTCTATGGCGCAAGCAAGATAGAAACCGCAGAGAACCAAGTACTTGCACAACCTAACTTCGCACTTGATCTCAATGGTGCTGCGGAAGCAGACTTGCATTTGAATGTCCAGACATTGACGGTAAATGCAAAGGGAGCCAGCAAATTAGATTTAGAGGGCACAGCTGATCATGTGAATATCACCATGGCGGGCGCGGGCGAAGTGGAAGCCGAAGATTTATTCACGCAAGTGATGCACATCAATTGTGCGGGTGCCAGCCAGGCGGAGATCAATGTCGCACGCGAGTTATGGGCACAAGCCGCAGGAGCAAGCAAAATTACTTACCACGGAAATCCAACTATCAAGCAAAATATAGCAGTGGGCGGCAGCATCATTCGAAAGGATAGATAGGTAGAGATTGTTGCACACAACACATATACAAGAAAATTGGGCGAAAAATGTAAACTTTCGCCCAATTTTCTTGTATATGTGCATTTTTTGTTGTACCTTTGTGCGCTAAATTAAAATGGAATACTATGTTTGATAATTTATCCGAAAGATTAGAACGATCGTTTAAGATTCTCAAAGGTGAAGGTCGTATCACCGAAATCAATATCGCCGAAACCGTCAAGGACATTCGCAAGGCCCTACTGGAAGCCGACGTCAACTATAAGACCGCTAAGCAATTTACCGACGAGGTAAAAGCCAAAGCATTGGGTCAGAACGTAATGACCGCTGTGCGCCCTGGACAACTGATGGTGAAAATCACACACGATGAGTTGGCCAACCTCATGGGTGGCGATGCAGCGGAAATCAACCTCAAAGGCACTCCTGCCGTTATCCTCATGAGTGGTTTGCAAGGTTCGGGTAAAACCACTTTCTCTGCGAAATTGGCGAACTACCTTCAAACCAAGAAGAACAAACGCGTAATGCTGGTGGCATGCGACGTATATCGTCCTGCTGCTATTGAACAATTGCGCGTACTCGGCGAGCAAATTAACGCGAAGGTATATACGGGCGAAGGCGAAGCCAATCCTGTCATCAAAGCACAAAAAGCTATTCAGGAAGCCAAAGTATATGGCTATGACGTAGTGATTGTGGATACCGCAGGTCGCTTGGCAGTGGATGAGCAGATGATGCAAGAGATCGCCGCGATCAAGCAAGCCATCCATCCGCAAGAGACCCTCTTCGTAGTAGATGCTATGACCGGTCAAGATGCGGTGAACACAGCCAAGGAGTTTAACGACCGTCTTGATTTTGATGGTGTTATCCTCACCAAATTAGATGGTGATGCACGTGGTGGTGCAGCCCTCAGTATCCGCTCTGTGGTGCAAAAGCCAATTAAGTTTATCGGTACAGGCGAAAAGATGGACGCACTGGATGTCTTCCACCCATCGCGTATGGCAGACCGTATTTTAGGAATGGGTGATGTGGTGTCATTGGTGGAACGCGCACAAGAGCAATACGACGAAGAAGAGGCACGCCGCATCAGCAAACGCATCGCCAAAAACCAATTCGACTTCAACGATTTCTTATCGCAATTGGCTCAAATCAAGAAAATGGGTTCGATGAAAGACCTAATGGGTATGATTCCGGGTATGGATAAAGCTCTCAAGGGCGTAGAGGTGAGCGACGATGCGTTCAAGCCAATCGAAGCTATTATATCCTCGATGACCCCAGCCGAGCGTAGCAATCCATCGCTACTCAACGGCAGCCGCAAGAATCGTATCGCCAAAGGTTCGGGAACGAGCATCGTGGAGGTCAACCGCTTCCTCAAGCAGTTTGAGCAAACCAGCAAGATGATGAAGAAAATGCAGCAAATGCAAGGTCTCCGCCGCCGCTAAACCACTCTACACAACTGCTAAACAACTGCTAAACAACTGCTAAACAACTCTACACCACCGCTATGACTGTCAAAGAGATTTTCGAACTCCGCCGCGAGGGTAAGATAGAAGAGGCCTATCAAACCATCCTACCCATGTACAAGGTGCATCACGGCAAATATACGACCTTGGCGATGTTCTGGTGCGCAGTGGACATGCTCAAACTCCTACTCAGTCGCGTAGCAGGCAACGACAGTGAATCGCTACACTCGCTCACAGAAGCCGAAAAGATTTATCAGAGTTTACAGCGTCTGTATCCCAATTTGAGGGATGACGAAGGTGTATGCCAACAGACACTGCTTAATCTGGGCGAAGCACTCCGAGCTACCCGCCAGAGGGCACAACAATAAAATTATAAACTACAATGCATACAGCAATGAAAACAGCAAAGATTTTCACATATTGCTTTCTCACACTGGCCATAGCATGCCTATCGGCTTGCGAATCTACATGGCAAACTATCGTTGGAGAATACAGTTTCAAAGTGAGCGGACAAGTGACCAAAGATGCTACACAAGTATATTCGCTCCCTAACGAAATAGGAGCTATGGAGGTGATTCATTTGCAAGATAGCACCTATCTGCTCACCTTTAACATCATCAACGGTGAGGCATACACCACCAAAGCCACATGGAGCAACAACCAACTGGAGCTCTACCCATTTTCCCGTACTGTTACCATCACCTATCAAGCACAGAACTCTGATTTTTGGGGAGAGATTATCGAAATTACCAAGACAGAAAAATACCAAACGGACGTATATGGATATGGCAATGTCTATGGCGAGACCATAGAACTCAAAATGCAGTATTCAGGCACCGAACTCGGAGGAAACAAACAAATCAAAGGCAACAATATCACCATGCTGGCTAAAAAGAACTGATGACTATGCGCCGTATCCATTGCTTCATATTATTCACCCTGTTGCTATGCCTGAGCAGTTGTGGACTCAAGTCCACCGATCAGCAACAGGTGCAACCCATTTATGTGGAAACACTGACCATTGCTGAACAAAAGCAAATCAATGCCCATTCTTATGTAGGAAAAATGGAAGAAAGCGCGTCTATTCCCATCAGTTCGCCTACTGGTGGCATGGTTACCCAACTCTATGTTGCCAATGGTGATCATGTGGTGGAAGGACAACCATTATTAGTGCTTGATAGTATTCAGGCATACAACTCATTGCAGATTGCGTTGGCTACACTGCAGCAAGCCACAGATGGTCATCAACGCGCACAGCAAGTATTTGAACAGGGAGGAGTTACCGAGCAAAAAATGGTAGAACTACGCAGCCAACTTCAACAAGCACAATCCATGTTGGCCATAGCGCGTAAACGTTTGGATGATTGCACAATCACAGCCCCTCGCACGGGCATAGTAGCCGAATGTAATCTGCAAATCGGGCAAAATATAGCACCTGCAGTACCAATCATGACATTGTTGGATATACAGAACTACAAAGTATCATTTGATGTTCCTGAAAAAGATATCAGTACTATTGCCATCGGCGACAATGGTACAATGTCAATAGAAGCACTACGCATATCTGATATACCAATACGAGTAATAGAAAAAAATCTGATTGCTAATCGACTCTCACACACCTATACAGTCACGGCTGAACTAACACACGCGACGCAAGCAGTAAAGCGTCAGATAATGCCTGGTATGGTAGGAAAAATACAACTGCAAACACAAGCAGTAGAAGGAATCGTTATCCCAGCAACCTGTATCCATACACAAACACGTAGCACGATTGTGTGGGTTGTAGATAATGGAAAAGCCATGCGTCGTCAGATTGAGGTAGGTCCATATACCGCGGATGGCGTATTAGTGACCAATGGGTTGTCCGTAGGAGATGTAATTATCACCAGCGGTTATCAAAAAATGTACAACGGAGCACCTATAACGTATTAACGTCATACCCTTGTGAGCAAACGCGACCACATACAAAGCGCCATGCGCAATCCGAGTATCATATTTTTTATCATATTGATACTCACCGCGTTTGGTCTTTATTCATTGCCAAAAATGAATAAAGATGAATTTCCGCAATTCACGATGCGGCAAGGTGTAGTAGCTGCTATCTACCCAGGAGCAACGGCTCAAGAAGTGGAAGAACAGGTGACTATACCGCTGGAAAATTACCTCAATGGATTCGAGGACATTGATAAACAGAATACATATTCTATATCCGAAGATGGAATCGTGTATGTATATGTTATGCTTCGTAATTCAGTAGCTGAAAGCAATACAGCATGGACCAAGATTAGAGCAGGATTAGAGTTGTTTCAAAAAACCAGCTTACCTCCTGGCGTCCTTCAAACCGTTCTTATTGATGATTTTGGCAATACTTCTTCGATGTTGCTTGCTATTGAAAGCGACGAACGTAGTCCTCGCGAACTCGAAGAATTTGCTGAGCAATTGTGCACACAACTACGCACAATACCAGAAATGGGACGAATCAAAGTGTTGGGTACACAACACGAAGAAGTGGCTGTACATATAGACCCAGCACGTTTATCAGCCTACGGCATTGACCAGACTGCCCTACAAATGTCCCTCATGCTACGTGGACTCCGTACTGCGGGAGGAACTATCCATAGCAGCCAACCACTGCAAGTGGCTACGCCCTATACATCCGAACAAGAGATTGCCGAACAGATTGTATGGATCGATCCCGTTGCAGGTACTGCCATCCGTCTGCAAGATATTGCTACTATCCAACGACAATACGAAGAACCAAAGCAGTTTGTCGCTTTCTACACAGGCGATAAAAATGCATCCATTGAGCCAGAACGCTCGTGCGTGATTGTAAATATGGAAATGGTGCCTGGCAATAATATCGTAGCTTTCGGCAACGACGTAGAACAACATCTACAACAAGCACGTAGCACTTTCCCACCAGATATTCGTTTCCACCGCATAACCGACCAACCGAAAGTGGTCAATGACTCCGTCCTATCATTCCTAAAAGATATCCTCATTTCTATTGTAGTAGTAATCGCTGTCATGTTACTACTCTTCCCTATACGCACAGCATTAGTGGCCAGTACGGGTGTACCTGTCTGCATTGCGGTCTGCATAGGATTGATGTATATTACTGGTATTGAACTTAATACAGTTACCTTAGCGGCTCTAATTTTCGTATTGGGTATGATTGTGGATGATTCGGTGATTGTGATTGACGGCTACACAGATTTATTGGAAAAAGGACATAGTCGGTGGTATGCTGCCTCCGTTAGCACCAAGCAACTATTTGTTCCTATGGCATTAGCCACTTGTGCCATATCAGGCATGTTCTTTCCTATGACCAAGATTATTGATGGTCCATTGGGTGATTTTATTCAATTATTCCCTTATGCTGTGCTTTTTGCACTCACTGCGAGTATCTTCTACGCCGCATGGGCTACTCCATATATGGCGACACGATTCATTCGCCGCCAACGCACCAAAGACTTACGTGGTTTTGAGCGAGTGCAGCAGCTTTTCTTCTCTAAATTGCAACGCTTGTATCACCGCGTACTCAGTCTGTGTTTCCGCCGCGTATGGATACCTTTTACTGCGTTGATTGCATGTCTGGCGATAGGTGTGTTTTTGCTGACACAGCACAACTTACAATTATTACCCAAAGCCGAACGTGAATGTTTTGCAGTAGAGATCCATTTAGAGCAGAACGCCTCTATTGAGCAAACAGCCATGGTGGCAGACTCGCTTGCCAGAATGATGCGCGTTGATTCACGTATCACCTCTATCACTGCATTTGTGGGACAAGCATCACCACGTTTTCATGCTACTTACACGCCACAAATGGCACACCCCAACTATGCACAATTCATAGTCAACACCATATCTACCAAAGCTACTGCGGATATTCTTAAGGAAATGACACCTTATTATGAAAACTACTTCCCTAACGCCTATATACGATTCAAGCAATTGGATTACCAAGCAGCACGTAATCCATTAGAAGTACAGATTCAAGGTGATGATTGGGAAGCGATGTTACCTGTTGCCGATTCCATTAAGCAATTTATGGCCAATCAACCCGAACTGGCATGGGTACATTCTGACTACGATGCCTTCACCACACAAACACGCATTACCCTACGCGAACCAGAGGCATCTCGGTTGGGAATCACAGAAACGATGCTTACGCTCTATTTGCGTTCCGTAACGGATGGAGCTACACTCACGACCATTTGGGAAGGCGATTATCAAGTACCCGTAATGTTATACACCGAAGACATCCATGAGATAAATCACCATCGTTTAGAGGACATCATGGTGCCTACTGCCTACCCTTCTATATGGGTACCATTGCGCCAAATAGCCACACTAACTCCCGAATGGCACCACGCATCTATTGAGCGACGCAATTCTATACGCACCATCACTATTGGCTGCGACCTACGCGGTAAAACGAGTCAAGTGGATGCAGAACGAAAAGTGAAACGGTGGATTAATGAAAACTGGTCATCTTTGCCAGATGGTGTCAGCATTGAATTTGGCGGGCTCAGTGCTATCAATCAGCAACTTATACCTCAAATACTATGGAGTGTAGTGGCTGCATTGCTGGTAATGTTCGTACTGCTGCTCTACCATTTTGGAAAAGTATCATTGGCACTTTTAGCATTATCCAGTTCGATTCTTTGTGTCTTTGGTGCATTTGTCGGACTGAGTATATTCCAGATGGATATATCTATTACGGTTGTATTAGGTATTGTCAGCTTGATTGGCATCATAGTGCGAAATGCCATTATCATGTACGAATATACAGAAGAACTGCGCCGAACAAAACACCTTTCCGTTCGCGAAGCCGCTTTCCAAGCAGGTTTGCGTCGTATGCGACCAGTGTTCTTGACCTCTGCCACCACTGCATTAGGTGTGCTGCCAATGATCTTAGCCCAAACCAGTCTATGGATGCCGATGGGTGTAGTCATCTGCTTTGGCACCATTTTCACGCTACCACTCACCATCACCATCTTACCTGTTGTATATTGGAAAATCTATGAGCGCTAATCATTATACCACATATCGTTTTATCGTGTTGGCACTCTGCCTCGTTTTCAGCGCACATGGTATGGCAGACAGACTGCTGACATTGGACTCATGCCTATCCTTGGCACAACAACACAATAAGAAGATTCAACAAGCTGCTCTCAATGTCAGCAAAGCGGAAGAAGTGAAGAAACAGGCAATGACCAAGTACTTTCCACAGGTCAGCGTCTCTGCCGTAGGATACCATAGTCTTCACCCTATGGTGGAAATTGGAATTGATGACATTAGCAATGCATCTGTACGCGATTTACTGACTACACTTTATGGCAATTATGGTGCTGCTTTAGGATTAGATAATACCCTATCGCTCTTCCATTATGGCTATCAAGTAGGCGTTACTGCTGTACAACCAGTATATATGGGTGGTAAAATTGTGGCAGGCAATCAGTTAGCCAATATAGGTATTGAAGCAGCCGAGTTGCAATCACAAATCACACAACGCGACGTGTTGCTGGAAGTGGAAGAAAGTTATTGGTTGGTACTCGGACTTCGAGAAAAACAAACAACTCTAACCGCCACAATGGCTCTATTAGACACTATCCATCAGACCGTTTCTGCAGCTGTTGGAGCAGGATTAGTGTTGCCCAAAGATTTGTTGCAAGTAGAATTAAAACAATCTGAAATGCGTCGCATGCAAATTCAACTAACCAATGGATTGCAATTGGCGCAACAAGCACTATGTTTGGGTATGGGTATCCCTTATTCCGACACATTGCAAATCATTCCATCCACTAATTCACAGATTCTGCCTACTATAGATAAACTGAACATAGATCAACCTTCTCCTATCACTACTGAACATCAATTACTGGCTCTGCAAGTTCGCTCTGCACAATTACAACACCGTATGGCATTAGCAGAAGCACTACCACAAATTGCCATCGGTGCGCATTATGGTTATGGTAAATTGCAGACTAATATCCTACGAAATGACTTAGGCAGTGAAACAGGCAACGGATCAGTATTTGTTTCCGTATCCGTTCCACTGACAGGATGGTGGGAAACAAGTCATAAAATGCGCGAGCAGAAGATAGCACTACAACATGCCCAACTACAGCAAGAACAAATGGGTGAAATGCTACGTATGCGCACCAAACAAGCGTATTATCAAATGCAAGAAGCGGATTTGATGATTCAAGAACACCAAAACGCGGTAGATATAACTGCCAACCACTATCGACTTACTCAAGCCAGTTATCAAGCTGGACAGGCCACTATTGCAGAACTATTGGAAGCACACACACAACTGCTGCAAGCGCAAAACAGTTTGACGGATGCATATATCGCATATCGTGTCAATGCACGACGATACACTACGCTCAATTCTGCTTTCTAACCTGTTTTTGGAAACAATAACCAGTTCTTATTACACCAACGAACGTATATTCGTTTCTTCGTCTCCTGGCAATAGATAAATCGGTGGGATTTCTATCATTGTATAGGCACCATAACGTTCCTCTCGTTGTAAGCGGAAGGCAGCACGAGCACATGATACCATGACTTGACCTGCCAAAGCAGGGTTGTTGATAGTCATATTAAATGCAAAACGCTGATTATGCGTATCGCCTGATACACCATCACGCACCAAGTTCACTCCATGCGCTACATTATTCAGAGCATCCACTGAATCTACAACAATCATATGCGTTTCATCATGAGCAAAATACTCATCTTTCAATAGCCGTTGTTCCACATCTTTGGCATTAACTCCCTCCTCTAATTCTACATACACCATACGACGATGTACACCTGTTCCGAGAGGAATAGTCATAGACAACGCATCTTTCACACCGTCAATTGCTTTAGCAGCCACCGTATGTCCCATAGAGCGGCCTGGACCAAAATTGGTATAAGTAATACCTTTAGGTGCCATCGCCAGTAACAATGCTCTCACTACAGAATCACTTCCTGGATCCCAGCCAGCAGAAATAATACTGACTGACTTATTAGCACGATTCAAAGGCATCAGTGTTTGTCGCAGAGGATATATCTGTGTGTGAATATCAAACGAATCTATAGTGCAGATGCCTTTTTCTATCAATCGTTTAGCAAACACCTCCACTTCGCGCGTTGGTGTACAAACCAAAGCCACATCAGCTTGCATATCCTCTAACGAATCATAGTGGTGATAGATACCAGCCAACTCCATATCTGGAGCCGCAATAATGGCCTCTTCGGCAGCACGACCGATATTGCCAAAACCTAAAATTGCTACACGAATCATGATTGCTCTTTATTTACAAAGGTACAACTTTTTCTAAGAAATAAAAAAATGGACTCACATTGGGAATCCATTTCTTTGTTGCCAAACTAGGACTCGAACCCAGACAGACAGAACCAGAATCTGTAGTGCTACCATTACACCATTTGGCAAGATTCGGTTACCGGTAATCGGACATCGGTTATCGATAACCGAAGCGCATTACTTCACGCGGCGCTCTGGAATACGAGCTTTCTTACCAGTAAGATTGCGCAAGTAGTACAATTTAGAGCGACGAACTTTACCATATTTGTTAACGGTAATGTTCTCGATAAATGGGCTATCCATAGGGAAGATACGCTCAACACCTACGGTACCAGACATCTTGCGAACAGTGAAACGCTTCTTGTCACCGCTACCGTGGATGCAAATCACATCACCGCGGAACTCTTGGATACGCTCCTTGTTACCCTCTTTAATACGATAAGCTACAGTCACTTGATCACCTGCAGCGAATGCTGGAAACTCTTTCTTCTCGCCAGCGAATGCCTCTTCGGCAATTTTCATTAAATCCATTTCGATTTATTGTTTTAATGGGTTAATTAACTATAGTATGCACTACTGTTCGAGCCGCTTATTTTTTCAGTTTCTACCTTTCAGTTTTCAGTTTTCACCTTTCAGTTTTCACCTCCAAAAGCGTACTCTATGCTGATCGCCAGAGACTATAGTTGAAAATCGCTGCAAAGGTACTACTTTTTTTTGACATACACAAAAAAAAGAGCCAAAAAATGACTCTTTTTTTATTATTTTAAGTATTTATACTTATCCAAGCATGGTCAGCAAGATACCCGCAGCCACAGCCGAACCTATCACACCTGCTACATTTGGACCCATAGCGTGCATGAGGAGGAAGTTGCTTGGGTCGGCCTTTTGACCTTCTGCTTGACTCACACGAGCAGCCATTGGCACAGCAGATACACCCGCAGAACCAATCAGCGGATTAATCTTCTCTTTGGAGAAGAGGTTCATGAACTTAGCGAGAAGCACACCACCAGCAGTACCCATACCGAAGGCTACGATACCCATGCAGAGAATCAAAATAGTCTTCACGTTAAGGAAAGTGGCACCTGTAGCAGTAGCACCTACAGAAAGACCGAGGAAGATTACCACGATGTTCATCAATTCGTTTTGAGCCACCTTGCTCAAACGATCAACTACGCCAGACTCCTTCATCAAGTTACCCAACATCAAGCAACCAATCAATGGAGCTGCATCAGGCAATACCAATGCGATAACCGCTGTGATGATGATAGGGAAGACAATCTTCTCTACCTTGCTCACAGAACGGAGTTGTTTCATCTTAATCTTACGCTCTGCTGGAGTAGTCAACGCACGCATGATAGGTGGTTGAATCACTGGCACCAATGCCATGTACGAATAAGCTGCGATAGCGATAGGGCCGAGCAAGTGAGGAGCCAACTTAGATGTCAAGAAGATAGAAGTAGGACCGTCTGCGCCACCGATGATACCGATAGAACCTGCCTCTGCTGGAGTAAAGAATGCACTTGCACAGAGGAAAGTGATAAAGATACCCACTTGCGCTGCAGCACCCAAAATCAATGATTTAGGGTTAGCAATCAGCGGACCAAAGTCGGTCATCGCACCTACACCGATAAAGATCAAACAAGGATACAAACCTGCTTTAACACCGATATAGAGTACATCAAGAAGACCTGCGTTCTTCATGATGTAACCATAGCTATGATAGCCCTCGTGGGTTGCATCAAGGAAGTTAGTCCACAATTCTGGGTGATACATTTCCGCGCCTGGCAAGTTGGTAAGCAACATACCAAAGGCAATAGGCAATAGGAGCAGTGGCTCGTATTGCTTCTTAATAGCCAAGAAAAGTAGGAAGAACGAAATCAACAGCATCAGACCTTGACGCCAGTCGATATTCATAAATCCCATCCCTTGGAAGAAGGTTAAAACGTCATTCCACATAATATTCTTAGTGTTTAAGAGTTCTAAAAGTTCCAAAGGTTCTAAACGTTTAGAACAGCCGAAGGCGCTTAGAACAG
>CALZHO010000011.1 GCA_945787425.1 uncultured Bacteroidales bacterium | reverse complement strand
CGATTTTATTACTACCTTTGCACTCGCGTTCGGTAAGCATGCCGCAACTTTTATCAACAAAAAAACGGTTTACGCTTGCATATATAAGAAAAAAAGCGTACCTTTGTCGGTTAATTAGCAAAAAAATATATACACTATGGAAAAGAATGTAACCAAACAAACAGACCATAAGACCTTTAACAAGCGCTTCACAGCTTACTTCTGGAGTCTCTTCAGCGTGTGTATCGTATCCATCGTTGCCATCTTTTGCATGATCACACAGGGGTGGTTGGGCTATCTACCTCCGCTGGACGAACTGCAAAACCCCAAAAACAAGTTCGCAACAGAAGTCATTTCCTCCGACTTGCAACTGCTGGGACGATACTACCGCAACGAGAATCGTGTCGGTGTGACCTACAACGATATTTCGCCCAACATGATTAACGCCCTCATTGCCACCGAAGATGTGCGCTACTATGACCATACGGGCGTGGATGTGAAATCACTTTTCCGTGCCATCATCATGCTCGGCAAAGCTGGTGGCGGCAGTACCATCACACAGCAATTAGCCAAGCAGTTATGGTCGCCTCGCGTCAACAATATCTTCGAACGCGCCCTGCAAAAACCTATCGAATGGGTCATTGCTACCAAACTGGAACGACTCTACTCCAAAGAAGAGATACTGACCATGTACCTCAATCAGTTTGACTTCCTCTACAACGCTGTGGGTATCAAATCCGCTGCACAAGTATATTTCAGCACCACCCCTGCCGAACTGAAAATAGAGGAAGCAGCCATGCTCGTGGGTATGTGTAAAAACCCCTCACTCTACAACCCTCGCCGTCGTCCTGAAAACCCTCAATCGCCGCAATACGGTACTCAACCAGATGTGCAAATACGAATATATCACCACCCAAGTATGCGACTCGCTCAAAGCATTGCCCATCGAACTCAAATACCAATCCGTGGACCACAAACAAGGTATAGCCCCCTACTTCCGCGAATATCTGCGACAAGTGCTGACAGCCAAAGAGCCCAAAGCCAGCCAATACTCCGAGTGGAATCAACTGCAATACCAGATAGACAAACGCCAATGGTACGAGAACCCGCTCTACGGTTTCTGCAATAAAAATCATAAGCCCGACGGCACTCCCTATGACCTCTATCAAGACGGACTACGCATCTACACCACCATCGACTCACGCATGCAACAATATGCCGAAGAGTCGGTGAGCGAACATATGCAAGACCTGCAAAAGCGTTTCTTCCGC
Organism: uncultured Bacteroidales bacterium; assembly: GCA_945787425.1. Taxonomy (GTDB): domain Bacteria; phylum Bacteroidota; class Bacteroidia; order Bacteroidales; family Paludibacteraceae; genus Colicola. The sequence continues at coordinate 12,329 of CALZHO010000011.1, read as the reverse complement.
GAGAAACGCCGCAAGAGTTATGCTCCCTTTTCTCAAGACCTCACGCCCGAGGATATTGATGCTATCATGAATCGCTCCATGCGCCAGACCGATCGCTATCGCGTTCTCAAAAAACAAGGCATGAGCGAGACCGAGATCAAAAAGACTTTCAATACCCCTGTAGCCATGCGCGTGTTCTCATACAACGGACTCATAGACACCACCATGACACCTATGGACTCCATACGCTGGAACAAACACTTCTTGCGTTGCGGATTCATGTCCATGGAGGCACACTCTGGCGCTGTGAAAGCATACGTGGGAGGACCCAACTTCACACACTTCCAATACGACATGGTGACTTCTGGTCGCCGTCAAGTGGGCTCTACTATCAAGCCCTACCTCTTCACATTAGCGATGGACGAAGGTATGTGGCCTTGCGATAGCACGGTCAATGACTCCATCACACTCGTCGATGGTAATGGCGTAGCATGGACGCCACGCGATGACCACCACGCCAATCAAGGCGAAATGGTCACCCTCAACTGGGGTCTGGAGAAATCCAGCAACTGGATCACCGCCTACCTCATGTCGCTCTTCACCCCCGAACAACTGGTACGCATGATGCGCTCCTTCGGTATCGAAGGGCAGCTCGACCCTGTTGTCAGTCTCTGTCTCGGTCCATGCGAGGTGAGCGTGAAAGAGATGGTCGATGCCTACACCACCTTTCCCAACAAGGGTATCCGTGTAGAACCACTCTTTGTCACACGCATCGAAGATAACAACGGCAATATCTTGGCAACCTTTACCCCCAAGACCTACGAAATTATCAGCGAAACCACCTCATACAAGATGATATACATGCTACGCAACGTCATGGACCACGGCACAGGCGTACGCGCACGCTTCCGCTATGGACTCAAAGCACCCATGGGCGGTAAGACAGGTACTTCGCAAAACCACTCCGACGGCTGGTTCGTGGGCTTCACACCTTCGCTCGTCAGCGGCGTATGGGTAGGAGGCGAAGACCGCTCTATCCACTTCGACAACATGTCCGCAGGACAAGGAGCCAACATGGCACTGCCTATCTGGGCACTTTATATGCAGAAAGTCTATGCCGACGAGGAACTGGGCTACAGCATAGAGGAGCAGTTTGATGTGCCCGAATGGTTCGATGCAGAAGCGGGATGCAAGTAATGGACATCATTGGACAGTATGAACAAAGAACAAAGAGCAAAAACATACCCCTTTCGACTGAGACGAATACTGCTGATTTGTCTTGGTTCTTGGCTCTTTACTCTTGGTTCCGTACAAGCACAACTCAACACGGACCGCATCACCGCCATCGGTCGTAATGCCCTGTACTTCGATGATTATGTGCTTAGTATCCAGTATTTTAATCAGGTCATCAAACTCAAGCCCTACCTCAGCGAACCATACATGCTGCGCGCGATAGCCAAGATACAACTGGGCGACTACACAGGGGCAGAAATGGACTGCAATGCCGCCATCGAACGCAACCCTTTCCAGCCAGGCGCATACTACACGCGCGGGTACATCTATCGGCAGACCCACCAACTGGAGAAAGCCGCACAGGATTTCAGCGAAGCCCTCCGCTTCGCCCCCGAAAACAAAACCTACATCGTCATGCGAGCCGATGTACTGGCAGAACTCCAGCAATACGACCTCGCCCTACAGGACATCAACCACCTACTTCATCGCGAACCACAGTCGGCGGCTCTGCATTTCGAGAAAGGCAGCATCTGCCTGAGAAGCAACGACACCATCGGCGCCCTTAACGCCTTTGTCCAAGCCACCGAATACGACTCGCAGAACCCCGCCAACTGGTCCGCTCTGGGATTAGTACAACTCATGCTGAATCAGCCAGACAACGCACTCGTATCGCTGAGCAAGTCCATCGACTATGGCAGCAAATGGGCGGGCGACTATATCAACCGAGGCATCATCTACTACCGCAAACATAACTACCGCAACGCACTCGCTGATTACGACAAAGCCGTCACCTTAGCTCCACGCGATGCGCAATGCTACTACAACCGAGGCGTACTTCGACAAGAAGTGGGCGACTATAATCGCGCCTTAGAAGACTTCTCGCAAGCCATACTTCTCTCTCCTGAACAGATAGAAATATATTACCAACGAGGTATGGTACAGATGCAACTACAGCAGTGGCAAGAAGCCCTACAAGACTTCAACACCATCATGCAGCGCTACCCCTATTTCCTGCCCGCCTATTACCTCGCTGCACAAGCCCAAACATCACTCGGAAACAGCCAACAGGCATATCAATTGCGCCAACAAGCATACCTCATGGAGCAAAAGAAGGATAGCATACAGTCCCTGCAAACTCATATGCAGGTAGCTGACTACCAACCACAACAACGAGACCGCCGCAAAGAGTTCTCCACCCTTGCCGCACAGAATCAAGAAAGCAACGAAGAGGAAAACAAATACAATAGCGACACACGCGGTACCGTGCAAAAACGCTATACCGATATTGTGAACGAACCCAATATCTTCCTATCCTATTACGCCAACAACACCCCATCGACGGCACTCCGCCAAACCAATTATTCGCACATCACAGTAGATGCCTACAACCGTAGCATGCAACTACCTGCCCCCCTGCGCTTTACCACCAAGGAGATGCCCCTCACCGCCGACATGGTGAACCAGCACTTTGCGCAAATAAGCCAGCTATCCCATCAGATTGACATGCTACAGCAGATGGCATCCCCCCAATCGCAACACAATGCCCAACTATGTGCTGCTTATATCGCACGCGCCTTTGAGTTTGCGCTTGTGCAAGACTACTCCTCCGCATTGGACGATGCCACACGTGCTATCCTTCTCGACGGTACACTCTATTTCGCCTACTTCTGTCGAGCCAACTGGCGGTATAAGTACTTGGAATACAAACGCGCTATGGGCGAACCCACCGACAAAGCCGACTTCGAACTCATGATGCGCGACTACGATTATGTCATGAACCACCAGCCCGACTTCTCCTTTGCATATTACAACAAAGCCAACATGCTCTGTATTCAGCAGGACTTCAAAGCCGCAATCACCTACTACACCCAAGCCATTGCCATAGATAGCGATTTTGCTGAAGCATATTTTAATCGAGGTTTGACTTATATCTACATCGGAGAAAACGAAAAAGGTATTGCCGACCTTAGCAAAGCAGGCGAACTGGGCATCTATCAAGCATATAATTTAATCTCACGCTTCCAATGATGATAAGAACAAGGGACAAAGAACAAAGAGCAAAGACATACCACTTTCGACCAAGACGAATACTACTGATTTTTCTTGGTTCTTGGCTCCTTACTCTTGGCTCCATACACGCACAAGTGCTATACCGTATCTCAGGCAACTCTGCCGCAGCGCCATCCTATGTATTGGCGACCAACCGCATCGTGGATATGACCTTCTTAGACACCATTCCCAATGTGTTCAAGTGCTACGCCGCGTGCAACAAAGTGATTACTGAGTTTGCCATGCAAGACTACGAAGCCATTGCTGCCCTACGTCAAGCAGCACTCCTACCCGATTCGGTTCGACTGAGCAATTTCTATAGCCATGACCAATACCTCGAGATTGATGAGGCATTGCGCATCAACCTGGGTATGGGACTGGATCAGTTAGGACGCATGAAACCATCGTATCTGGCAGAGATGTACCGCAACGAATTGCTCAAAAAATGGCTCAACTACGACGAAGACCGCTCCATGGAGACATTCTTCGAGAAAGTGGCAGCACAATCCAATATCCCTGTATATGGACTCGACGATATAGGCGAGACCATGTATATGCTCTTCGACCGCGAACCTTTTCATTGGCAATGCGAAGAACTCAAGAAAGTCGTAGAATACCCCGAGAAGGAAGTGCGATTCGAGCGTTCGCTGCTGGACATGTATCGATATGGACGTCTGTCGGACATGGCATATTTCGTCAAGAGCCCCGACAACCAAACCTCGTTATCCTTCTCCGACTACAAGGTCTATGCCCAACGCAATCAGCAATGGGTGAAACGATTAACGCCCTACCTCCGTGAAGGTAAGGCGTTTATCACGCTCAATGCCATTTACTTGGGCGGTGAGGATGGGCTGCTCGCCCAACTCAAAGCCGCTGGCTATCGCGTCAAAGCAGTCAATCGTTAGCGGATAATCTTCTTCGCTACGCGTTGACCGTTCTTCTCGTATTGTACGATATACAGACCCGCATTCAGACCCGTCATGTCTGCCGACATGGCGTTCTTTTGACGGCTAACCAACTGACCATTGATATTGTACACGCATACATCGTATGGTGGCAATATTTCTACTGAGCCATCCATCACAATATCTTCTAACGCAGTCAATTCATTTTGAATCATCGGTTTATCCACAGGCGAACCAGTCAGGATGATAAACTCGCCAGGAGCCAGCGTAACGGTGGTTTCTGTTTGTGCGTGTTGTTCGTAGTAGTTATACCATGTGCCTTCTGGTATAGTCACAGTTTGATTGCTACTTGCATGGAAGTTACCTGCTACAAACACATCGTTCTTCCATTGAATGGTGCGCACCGCTTTACCGCCAATATCTACTTTCGATGGCTTTTGTTGTGCCACAAAAGTATCGGTCAAGATTCTTGTTCTCAAGTGGATAGCTTGTGCTATCTTGATGAATTGCTGACGGCGGATAGAGTTCTCGAAATATCCCTTTGACTCAGGACGAGTTTTTTTCGCACAGCGATTATCACTTGATGTGCCATTAGGACTGGCATCGCTGGAATTGATAGAGAAGTCATATCCTATCTCCTCAAATTGCCAAATCATATGTGGGCCCGCCAACAGCACATTGAAGACCACATTGGCTGCTACACGTTTCAAACGCGCATTGGTATTGGTTTTCAGATCACCCACACCGCGTGTTTTAGCCTCGTATTGCATACGCTCCTCATCGTGGCTTTCGCAATAACTTACATAACCCAGTTTGTTCGCATTGCTGAAACTGCTTCCCGTATTTCCAGCAGCCGTTTTGCGATAGGCATCATTGGTGTTTTCCCAGCACATCATACCTTGTTTTACCAACGCAGGACGGTCACTTCCCATATTCGCACCCCAGTGCTCCAAGATAAAGTACGCATCCTCGGATACGGCTTTGACGCCATTGTTGTAATAATCAGCAATATGGACCATTGCATTATTGGTCGTACCACACAGACCATGGCTGAGGTCCATACGGAAACCGTCCACCTTATATTCCTTCAACCAATATTGCAGCGCACGCGTGAACATCGTTTTGGTTGGAGCAAAGTCGTGGTTCCAATCTTCATATACATTGTCGCTATGAGGTGCTGTCACATTAAACCATGGGTTGTATGCCAAATCCTCTCCATAAGGATACAATTTGTTCATTGGGTTAAGTCCTGTAGCATGGTTGAATACCATATCCACAATCACTGCTATACCATGCTTGTGACATGTATCCACAAAGGCCTTCATGTCTTCAGGCGTTCCGTATGCCTTGTCAAAAGCGAAATAGTGGTTGGGTGAGTATCCCCAGTTGTAGTTGCCATCAAACTCGGTCACAGGCATCAACTCAATAGCATTTACACCCAAACTTACCAAGTAATCCAAGCGACTGGCTACCGCAGCCAACGTGCGTTCTGGAGTGTAATCATATACCCACAACTCGTAGATAACCAGATTATTCTTGTCTGGTCGTTTGAAGTTCAATGTCTCTTCCGACCATTGGTATGCTGGCTTATTGGTTTGAATAACGGTCACATAGCCATCAGCTTGTTTTGGATAGTCCATCAAGTTTGGGTCCGCTTTCTTGGGCTCGTATTGATCATCCGAGTGGAGCACTTTCTCTGAGTACAAGTCAGAGATGCGTTTCACTTGGCCATCAGCACGCACTACCACATATTGCATAGCATACTCTTTTTGTGCCTCCAGGCCTGTGAGTTCAATCCAGAAGTATGCACTATCGTTGGCTTGCTTGAGTTGATAGTCATCGGATATGGTCCAGTTGTTGAAGTCACCCACTACAAACACATGCTTAGCTGGCTCCGCAATCAGTCGGTTGCATACTGCTTTTGCGCTGCCCTCTTGTGTCACTTTCAGCATAGTATTATCTGTCAGCGTGATGGGTTCAGACAGATGGCTATCTTCTGTAGCAGCACCATTGCGATACACTACGGTCAAGTCTTTGCATGTCTCGGTAAACTCATACCATCCATCCTTCAAGGCGGGTGTTACCACCTTCTGCTCACCTCCTGCTGGAGTTACCAGAGCTGTGATGTTCTCTGTCCAATGAGCAGGCATCTGAGCTTTCACCGTGATATCACGACCCAAAATGGTATATTGGGCTTTGCCACTACCAGATTGAGTGATTTGGATATTCGTGTTCGAAGTAACCATAATATCCTCTGTTTGGTTGGCATCACCATTCCATGTAGTTCCGTTCACAAAGATCACGTACATTTCTGTACCAGTCTTCTTCACCACATACCAATCGCCATCGCGCTCAGGATCTTCAAATTTGCCATCCACGCCAGGGGTCCAAGTGTATGCTTTGATGGTGTTCTTCCAGTGACTTGGCATTTTAGCACGTACCACTATCTCTTTCTTCTCTCCCGTAGCGGAGGTGAGTTTCGCTCCTGCATAAGTACATAGGGTCACTTTGCTATGATCATTCTCATCGTAGTAGATACCGTTCACGACACCCGCAGGACGATTTTCTTTCGTTGGTGCGCTTGGCACGCAGGTGCTTGCTTTGGCAGTCGCTGTACCATTTGCATTTGTAGCTGTCAGTACAAATTCATGATTGCCTGGCTGGCTGAAGGTGTGCGTATAACTCATCTCTCGACCAGTGGCTGTCGTCACCACTTCGCCATTCAAGGTCAGGGTCAACGTAGCATCTTCGGTTGCGTAACAATTCAATGTAGTTTGATCGTTGAGCGAAGCTATTTCGGGCAGAGACGACACAAGCAAAGCGGAAAGTCCTTTCTCCACTAGATCAACGAAAATATCTTTTCCGCCATCACCTTTACCTGCTTTCTCGCCATTAGGACCATCATTGAATACAAAGCAGAGTTGAGTAATTTCCTTGGAAGCATCCACCCCATAATATGTATGCATGTTAGGTGTGATCTTCAGTTCCCAGTTACCCTCTGCATTTTTGGTCATCTTGTATTTCTCTTTTCCATCGCGCCATGTTCCTGCTTTTTGCCACGATGTTCCATCATAGGTAACACCCGTATGTGCATAACACTCGGTGGCACCCACCATACCTTTGTTTCCCTCATTAGGATTGAAAATAATTGTCACTTTGCCATCGTATCCTTTTTGGATAATAGCGGGTACAGTGGTCACTTGTGCCATCGCCATCGTAGCGAAAACAAGTGATAACAATAAAGTAATTTTTCTCATGTTAATAATCATTTATTTTCAAATTTGACATTTTAAGCGCACAAAGGTACTAAAAAATTTGGAAGTATGCAAATATTTTCGTACCTTTGTCCAAAATTTAGCATAAACTATGGCAACTACCCCAAAAAAACGTGTACTCATCGGAATGTCAGGTGGCATAGACTCCACCGTTGCAGCAATATTGTTGCTGGAGCAGGGTTATGAATTGGTAGGTGCAACCTTCCGCACATTTGATTCAATCAAAGAATCCGGTTTGGCTAAAGAAAAAGGTTGTTGTTCGGTAGAGAGTATCATAGAGGCTCAACGAATGGCTGCCACATTGGGTTTTGAGCATCACATATTGGATTTCCGTGATACATTCCGAAAGCATGTCATTGCCAATTTTGTGAGCGAGTACGAATGCGGGCGCACGCCTAATCCTTGTGTATTATGCAATTCGCATATCAAGTGGGGCAAACTCATGCAAGCTGCCGAGCAGTATGGCTGCGATTATATTGCCACGGGACACTATGCGCAGATTGCTGAATACCGCGGACATACCTATCTCAAAAACGCTGTAGACACCCAAAAGGACCAGACCTATTTCCTATGGATGCTCACGGAAGAAAACCTCCGCCACACGCTTTTCCCATTGGGTGAGCTGACCAAGAAACAGGTTCGACAGATTGCTCTTGCACACGGCTTTGAGGCATTGAGCAAGAAGGCAGAGAGTCAGGAGATTTGCTTTGTACCGAACAACGATTATCGCACATTCCTTGCCAAGCAAGGAGTATCCGTCACAAAAGGCGAATATATTGATAATCAAGGAAATATATTAGGCATGCATCAAGGCTACTGCCATTATACGATTGGTCAGCGCAAGGGATTGGGTATTGCATTGGGAAGTCCTAAGTTTGTGACGAAGATTGACGCTGAGAATAACCGTGTTACGTTGGGCGATCGCGAAGACTTACTCACCACAGAGGCCATGATTGCCCATGTGCGTATCCGCGACTGGGACTGGCTCCACGAGTCGCCCGAGGTACTGGCTCGTATCCGCTATAGGTCGCCTGCCGTTGATGCCCACATTTTGCCAATCACCAATAGCCAATCACCAATAGCCCATTGCCCATTGCCTACTCTCCCCCTTGGAGTGGAGTTGGAGGGGGCTTCCATCACCTTCTCCACTCCCGTTTGGGGTGTAACACCAGGTCAGTCATTGGTGATGTACAAAGACAACCTCGTAGTAGGTGGTGGAATTATTCAATAAAAAAAACGGGCGCGCCCGTTTTTTTTATGTATCACTTAGATCATTAAACACATAATACAGAGAAAAAAACAAAACAACCACCTGAAAATCAGATGGTTATTTCTTTTGTTAGTCGGGATGGCGAGATTCGAACTCACGACCTCCTGCTCCCAAAGCAGGCATTCTAACCGGGCTGAACTACATCCCGCATGCTTTCTCTCTCGAAAGCGGGTGCAAAGGTACTGCTTTTTTTTGACATGACAAAATAATTTTGAAAAAAAATGCATTTTTTCTTGATTTTCTTTCAAATTTCAGTTTTTTTTAGTACCTTTGCACGGTTTTTCGCGCAAAATGAGCAATATTGAATCACGTTGAACAATACGGAACAATATTGAACCACGTTGAACATTTTTTAGCATAATAATATATAAGGTATAGAATAATGGATAAGAACACATGGATTGGCTTCCTACTGATAGCCGCAATTATTGTAGGATTTTCGTTTCTCAATCGTCCTTCTAAGGAAGAACTGGCAGAGCGCAAGCGCGTGCAAGACTCAATTGCACTCGTTCAAGCGCAAGAAATGGAAGCAAAACTCATCTCTCAACAAATCGCACAGCAATTAGACGCAGAGAAAGCTGCGCAAGCACCTACACCAACCACCGACCAACTGGCAGCGCAAGTTGCTGCGGTATATGGTCCGTTCGCTCCTGCTGCACAAGGAGAAGAAGGACTCATCGCATTGGAGAACAGCAAGGTGCGCATTAGCATCAATCGCCGCGGTGGTCGTATTGCCAAAGCCGAACTCAAAGAGTACAAAGCATATGGCGACAGCGTGAATAACCTCTGCCTCTTCCAAAACGAAGAGAGCAATCTCAACTTCACCCTCGTTACCAACAGCAATCGTATCTTGGCTACGCAAAATCTCTATTTTACAGAAGTAAATCAAGCCACTGATGCAGAGGGCAAGACCACCCTCACCATGCGCCTCAATACGAATATCGAGGACTGCTATTTAGATTTCTTATATACCCTGCCTGCTGATGATTACATGGTAGGTATGAGCATTCAGCCACACAATATGCAATTGGCTTTAGCACAAAACATGTCTTCTGTGGAAATGCAATGGAATCAATCTATCCCACAACAAGAGAAAGGTCGCAAGTTCGAGGAGAAATATGCGCAATTGCAATATATGTTCATCGGTGGTGAGATTGAGAAGTTATCTGAGATGAAGTCTGACCGTGCCAACGAATCAGCGCGCTTGAAATGGATTGCGTACAAGGATCAGTTCTTCTCTACGGTGATGATTGCGGAGGATGCGTTTGAATCCACTACTATGGAGTCCACTCCACTCAATCAACACAGCCGTTATATCAAGAAATATAAGACAACCACCACGCTGCCATTGGATATAACGGGCAAAAAAAACACCAACTTGCGTTACTATTTCGGTCCTAACCACTACAACACCCTCAAGGCATACGACAAAGATGTGGACAAAGCCGACAGACTCCACCTCAACGAGTTGGTGCCTCTGGGTTGGAAAATCGTGGCATGGATTAACAAGATTATCGTCATTCCGATGTTCGACCTCTTCACCTCATGGGGATTGCATATTGGTATTGTCATTCTGTTGATGACTTTGGTAATCAAACTGATTATCTTACCATTCGTATTTGCATCTTACAAGTCGAGTGCCAAGATGCGCGTATTGAGACCACAGATGGATGAAATCAATGCCAAGTACCCACCCGAGAAGATGCAAGAACGCCAGCAAGCCACTATGGCACTCTATCAGAAAGCTGGCGTGAGCCCAATGTCGGGCTGTTTGCCAATGCTCTTCCAATTCCCTGTGCTGATGGCTATGTTCTGGTTCTTGCCTACAGCTATTGAGTTGCGTGGTCAATCGCTTTTCTGGGCAGACGACCTCTCTACCTACGATGCAATTATCACATGGAATACGCACATTCCTATCTTCGGCACGCACCTCAGTCTTTTCTGTTTGCTAATGACCATTGTGAATATTGTTTATACACACATCACGATGCAGCAACAAGCAGGCGGGCAGGAGATGAAGATGATGAAATGGATGATGTATCTCATGCCACTGATGTTCCTCTTTATCTTCAACGATTATGCAGCAGGTCTCAGCTACTACTATTTTGTCAGTCTGCTTATGACTATTCTTCAAACCATGATTTTCCGCTGGGCAATCGACGACAAGAAAGTGCTTGCCGAGATGGAGGCTAATGCCAAGAAGAAAGGCACACAAAAGAAATCGGGCTTTGCAGCACGCCTCGAAGCTATGCAGCGAGAGCAACAACGTTTAGCGCGCGAACAAGCCAAGAAGAATATGAGATAACAAGTAGGCGAGAGGCGATTAGGCACGAAATAGCGGCTTTGCCGCATAATACCAGCCTTTAACCACTCACCTCTAACCTTTCAACCTAATTACAGGTAGATGAAACGAATAATGATAATAACAGTCCTGTGCTCACTCGTGAGCGTGGGACTGTTTGCTCAAAATGAAGCCGCTCCTAAATCCTCCCCTGAAGGGAAGGACTTAATTACAGCGAGTAATGAAGCGCCCAAAGACAAATACACCTTCGGTGATTTCTTTGACGCGTTGGACTTACCTACCGTGTTAGGTGTAGGTATCACACCCAATGGCATTGAGGGCGCCACATTCAATTCGGCTATGCGCTTGGGCTGGCGTCACCATAAGAACTATGGCACCTTTGTGTATATCACCTACGACACGCACAGCAACCAGTACACAGACTTGGAAATCAACGGTTCGAATTTCAAGACTGGCGAAGTGTGGTACAACGAGGTCGGCATGAGTGTAGGTTATCGTTTCCCATTGGTAAAAGACATCAAGGCCTTCTATGAGAGCCCCTACTTCCACCCATGGGATTTCTACATGAGCATCCAACCCGGTGTATCCATTGCCAAAGTGAAGAATGCCACCCCGCTCAACGATGCAGAATACACCATGACCAACTACGATCACGCAGTTCCTACCCTGCGTTTCTCAGCAGGTGTAGAGTGGTTTATCTTTCATAACTTCGGCGTTTTTGCAGAAGCGGCATACACGCAACACCTCATGCCTACGATTATTGAGCAGGCAGCTATCAACAAGGGCGAGATTAAGCACCCTTCAGGACCTATCACCCTGTCAATAGGTCTGGCGCTGTTCTTCAAGTGATAAGCAGAAATTGCATAACCAACAACCATAGATATGATTACTTCGGCATCCTTTGTTATTTCCAGTCCTGACGTGATGCAATGTCCGCAGACGACTATCCCTGAATACGCATTCATTGGTCGAAGCAATGTGGGCAAGTCCAGTCTTATCAATATGCTCACGCATAACCCCAAACTGGCAAAGACCAGTCAGAAGCCAGGCAAGACATTGCTCATCAACCACTTCCTCATCAATGCAGGCACCGACACGCATTGGCATCTGGTGGACTTGCCAGGTTATGGTTTTGCCCAAGCAGGCAAGAAGCAGCGCGCCAAACTCAAAATGATGATTGAGCGCTACTGCCTATTGCGCGAAGCGCTGGTGAGTCTATTCGTCTTGGTGGACTGTCGCCACGAGCCACAGCAGATTGACTTGGAGTTTATGGAGTGGTTGGGCGAGAACGAGATTCCTTTTGCCATTATTTTCAC
>CALZHO010000010.1 GCA_945787425.1 uncultured Bacteroidales bacterium | reverse complement strand
GATATGAAAGAGATTATTTCGACAGTAGAGGCACCCGCAGCGATTGGTGCGTACAGTCAAGCAGTGAAGGCAAACGGTATGCTGTTTGCAAGTGGACAATTAGGTATAGCCCCCACTACAGGCAAGTTTGCCGGCGAAGATTTTCGTAGTCAAGCAGAACAAGCCGTAAAGAACGTGGCAGCCATACTGAAAGCCGCAGGAACAGATGCAAGTCACGTAATCAAAACCACCGTCTTCCTGACCGACATGGCAAACTTCGCCGTTTTGAACGAGGTGTATTCAACCCTATTCACAGTTCCCTTCCCTGCTCGTTCAGCAGTGGCTGTAGCTGCACTCCCCAAAGGCGGATTGGTAGAAATAGAAGTAATTGCAGCGTTATAAAAGGCGGACTTCGTCCTCGCATAAAGCGAGACATTGTACCTTCGCTTTATGCAACCCATTTGCAAGAAAATCGCGCATGAAAGTAAACTTTCGCGCGATTTTCTTGCAAATGTGCATTTTTTTTTGTACCTTTGCGCCCAAATGCAATAAAAAACGATTTGATTATGAAAGGAATCATTTTAGCAGGCGGTAGTGCCACTCGTTTATATCCGCTCAGCAAGGCGATTAGCAAACAAATTATGCCCGTATATGACAAGCCAATGATTTATTACCCCTTGTCAGCATTGATGCGTGCAGGTATTCGTGAGGTGTTGATTATCTCTACCCCTCGCGACTTGCCTATGTTTGAGGATTTGTTGGGCGATGGCAGTCGCCTTGGCATGCGTTTTGAATACAAGATTCAAGAAGTACCTAACGGTTTGGCACAGGCATTTGTGCTGGGCAAAGCGTTCTTGAACGGCGAGCCCGGTTGCTTGATTTTGGGCGATAACATGTTCTACGGTCAGCACTTTGGTCAGATGTTGCGCGATGCGGTAAAGCAGGTTGAGAGTGGCAGTTGCGGAGCATGTATCTTTGGCTACGAGGTGCAAGATCCTACTGCGTATGGTGTGGTAGAGTTTGACGAGACAGGCAAAGTATTGTCGTTGGAGGAGAAGCCCAAAGAGCCAAAGAGCAACTATGCTATCCCCGGTCTATACTTCTATGACTCAAGCGTTTGCGAGAAAGCAGCGGTACTGCAACCCAGCGCACGCGGCGAGTATGAGATTACCGATCTGAACAAAGTGTATCTGGCAGAGGGAAAGTTGCAAGTCAAACTGTTTGAGCGCGGTTTTGCATGGCTCGACACAGGCAACTGCGACAGCCTATTGGATGCAGGCAACTTCATTGCGACGATTCAGAACCGTCAAGGCTTCTACGTAAGTTGCATTGAGGAGATCGCATGGCGTCAAGGTTGGATTAGCACAGACGACCTTCGCACTTTGGGTAAAGCGATGGAGAAGACACAATACGGACAATATCTGCTTCGCATAGCGAAGTAGAATATTGGATAATGGGTATGGGATATAGGATATTGGGTATTTTGTGTGGGCTATTGGCGATGGTGGGTTGTACGCAACAACCACAACCTGTGCGCCGACTGAGCGAGAAACAAGAACCTGACTCTGCATTGTTGGCACAATTAGCATTTAACCAACAAATGGGAAACGCTGCCGATAAAGTTTGTAGCGATTGGGTGAAAAAAGATTCGGCAACATACGTATTAGACGAGTTTGGTTTTTGGTACACCAAAATAGTGAACCAACATACAACCCCATTACAGACAGGCGAAAACATATTGCTACATTTGCAGCTTGCCGAACTGAACGGCCCATTATTGGCAGACATAAAAGAACCTTTTGTTGTAGGCAGCGGTGATTTGCCTGTAGCTATCAATCGCAGTCTAAAACAGATGAGCAGAGGTGAACAAATGCGCATCATCGCACCTTGGTACACCGCCTACGGAACAGAAGGAACGCGCATCATCAAACCCTACACAAACTTAGTTATCACATTGACAATCCATAACGAATGAAAAAAGCAAGCATCTATATCCTATTTTTGGCCGTTTGCATCTTCGCAGGCTGCAACAACAACACGTATTCCAATGCGCTCAAAGAAGAAGAAAAACTGATTGAGAACTTCATCAAGCGACAAGGCATACAAGTGGTGAATGAAGAACCCACAGAATGGGGCGACAACGTGTATTGGAAAATCCCTGGTTATGACAACTACTATTTCCATTTAGTGGCAAGAGGCGACACGACCAAACCCGCATTGAAAGTCAAAGATAATGTGTTGATTCAGTACATCCAATACACCCTCAACGCATATGCCGACACCATACGCTATTGGAATGCCGACGACTACCAAGGCGCAACGCCACAGATTCAGTTTACACCAGCCAACATGATGCCCCCAGAAAACGCATGTACTGGTTGGCTGATTGCACTGGAGCATATGCAATATACTGGCGCGGAATGCAAAATCATCTGCCCCAGCAAGTTGGGATTCACGAATCAGAACAGCAACGTGATTCCCTATGGGTTTGACATGAAAATTAAAATTAAACGATTCTAATATTATGGCACTTGTAAAAAGTATTTCAGGCATCCGCGGCACTATCGGGGGTCGCGTAGCCGAGGGTTTGAGCCCAGTGGACGTAGTGCGCTTCACCGCAGCATACGCCACACAACGCAAAGCAATGATTCCAGACAACAAGACTATCGTGGTAGGTCGAGACGCTCGTTTGAGTGGCGAGATGGTGGACCAACTGGTATGCGGTACGCTGATTGGTATGGGATATGATGTGATCAATATCGGTTTGGCAAGTACTCCAACCACCGAGTTAGCTGTCACTGGATTGAATGCCGCTGGTGGTATCATCTTGACTGCAAGTCACAACCCTAAACAATGGAACGCACTCAAACTGCTGAACGAGAAAGGCGAGTTCCTTAATGATCAAGAGGGCAAAGAGGTGCTGGCTATTGCTGAGGCAGAGGACTTTAACTTCGCCGAAGTAGATGACCTTGGTCATATCACTCATCGCGACTATTTGCCAGATCACGTTCGCGACGTGATGGCACTCGAATTGGTGGATAAAGCGGCTATCGAGGCAAAGAACTATACCGTGGCAATCGACTGCGTGAATTCAGTGGGCGGATTGGCTATCCCTGCTATTCTCAAGGAGTTAGGCGTAAAGAACATCATCGAGCTTAACTGCGAGCCAACAGGTCATTTCGCACATAACCCAGAGCCAATACCACAAAACTTGACCCAAATCAGCGACCTCATGCGCGAGGGCAAAGCCGATGTAGGTTTCGTAGTGGATCCTGATGTGGACCGTTTGGCTATCATCTGCGAGAACGGCGAGATGTTCGGCGAGGAATATACATTGGTGAGCGTGGCAGATTATGTATTGAGCCACACCCCAGGCAACACGGTGAGCAATATGTCATCCACTCGCGCGCTGAGCGACGTGACCGTTAAACATGGCGGTTCGTATAGCGCAAGCGCAGTAGGCGAGGTGAATGTGACCACCGAAATGAAGCGCACCAACGCAGTGATTGGTGGCGAAGGCAATGGTGGCGTGATCTACCCAGCGAGCCACTACGGTCGCGACGCATTGGTAGGTATCGCACTGTTCCTCAGCAGCTTGGCACAAAAAGGCTGCAAAGTGAGCGAGCTTCGCGCCACCTTCCCTGACTACTGTATCTCGAAGAACCGCATCGACCTCACCCCTGAGATTGACGTGGACAAAGTGCTGGAGGCAGTCAAGGGCAAGTTTGCAGGCGAGCGTATCAATGACAAGGACGGCGTGAAGATAGACTTCGCCGATGGTTGGGTACACTTGCGCAAGTCGAACACAGAGCCAATCATCCGCGTATATTCAGAGGCAGCTACGATGGAAGAGGCAGATGAGCTGGCTAAGAAAGTGATTGATGTGGTTTGGGCAGTAGTAGGATAATGGAGATTCTGATTAGCAACGATGACGGCTGGGGAGCGAAAGGCATCCTGACGCTGGTACGTATCTTGACCCAACTGGGGCACGTGACAGTCGTTGCCCCAGATGGGCCGCGCAGCGGCATGAGCAACGCCATCACCGTGCAACAACCCATTTATCTTCGCGAACTCAATGACCCTCATTGGGGCAACGAAGAATGGCATCAAAACGCCACTGTATATACCACCAACGGCACCCCCAGCGACTGCGTGAAACTGGCACTGGATGTGCTGTTTGATGGCGACCCTGCGCGCATCAATCTGCTCGCCAGTGGTATCAACCACGGTTCGAACGCAGCTATCAACGTTATCTATTCAGGCACGATGGGCGCTGTGTTTGTAGGCGCAGAACACGGGATACCCGCTATTGGTTATTCGATTGACGACCACAGTATGGATGCCGATTTTAGCCATATGGAGACTTATATCCTCGAACTCACCCGTCATCTTCTGGAAGAGGGCATGCCATACGGTGTGTGCTACAATATCAATGCACCTGTAGGTCCACTGCAAGGAGTGCGTTGGACACGCCAATGCCGCGGATTCTGGCAAAAAGAGATGGAAGAACGCGTGGACGAAAACGGCAATAAATACTACTGGCTGGTAGGAGAATTTGTGAATATGGAACCCGAAGCAGAGGACACTGACATCTGGGCAATGGACAACCACTATGTCAGCGTACAACCCTGCACAATAGATCAAACCGCCTACGCAGAGATTTGATAAATATTGGATAGGCATCCTGCTGGGACTAATATTACCAGCCGCGGTGGGATACATATATATTGAGCGCTTCAATTTGTGGTACACTTTTGAGGCGTTCAATATGGATATGATGGGACCCATTTTGGGCAAGATTATGCAAGTGGGCATATTTCCGAACTTAGCCCTGCTATTTGTGTTCTACACAATGGAAGTCTGGAAACTCGCCAAAGGCGTGCTGATAGGTGCATTACCCTACTTGATTGTTAGTATTGCACTAATGGCATAAGGGGAATTTTGAATTTTGAATTAAGGATTTGAAATACTTTATCATAGCAGGAGAAGCATCGGGCGATCTGCACGGATCGAATCTGATGAAAGCCTTGCGGGCCAAAGACCCGCAAGCGGTTTTTGTTGGGTTGGGTGGCGATAAGATGCGCGCTGAAGGCTGCGATATTCGTGTGGACTACCGCGACATGGCTTATATGGGTATTGTGGCGGTGATTGCCAATCTGCACAAAGTGCGCCGAAACTTGCGCACAGCACAACAAGCACTGCTGGCAGAGCAACCCGACACGCTAATTCTGATAGACTATCCATCATTCAACCTGCGCATCGCTAAGTTCTGCCATGAGCACCTGCCTCACACGCGAATCGTCTATTACATACCGCCAAAAATATGGGCATGGAAAGAGTGGCGCGTACATAGCATTGCAAAATACTGCGACGAGATTCTCGGCATCTTCCCCTTCGAACCTGCTTTCTATGCTAAATATGGCTATAAGTGTCGCTATGTAGGCAACCCCACCGCCGACTCCATCCGCACTTTCACTGCCACTCTACACCACTCTACACCACACTACACCCCACTACACAGCTCTCCCCCCTCCATTGCCATCCTGCCTGGCTCACGCCGTAGCGAGATCAGCCATTGCTTGCCAATCATGTTATCCGCAGCGCGACAAGTGGCTGGCAATCAATACCGTATCGTAGTGACAGCTGCACCAGGCATCGAAGATGCCTTTTATCTCCCCTACCTTCAAGGAGAGGAACTGACTCGCGACACTTACACACTATTATCACAAGCCAGAGCCGCTGTGGTCAATTCGGGCACTGCCACACTGGAGACAGCCCTTATAGGTTGTCCGCAGACAGCTGTCTATCATGTGACAGGAAGCAAGTACCTGGAATGGCTGATCAAACCTATTCTGTTCAAAATCAAACATTTCACACTCGTTAATATCATTTCAGACAAAGAGGTCATCCAAGAACTCGTTGGGCAGCGATTCACCCTGCCTAATGTCACAACGGAATTATCCCGACTCATCAGCGACGATGCATATCGAGCACACATGCAAAGCGATTACAAAGTAATCCAACACATATTAGGTGACGAACCCGCACCAATGAATGCCGCACAAATAATTTTAAGCAAACTATAATGATTATGACAAGAAAATTACTTTTTACTGCTTTCGCAGTTCTTGTAGCTTTGATAGTTACAAGTTGTGGTTCAACCAATGAGCCGACACGTTACCCTGATACCCTTATCGGTTTTTGGGCTAACACTCCTCATGCAGAGGGACAATGGTATGGTTTGGATGTAGTGGACGCCACCTCGGCTAATCTCATCACATACGAGGGAGCAGAGGAGATTCAAACAGAGACCTTCCAACTCACCTATACAGCAAGCAATGGCAAAGGAACACTGGTGGGCGATGGCAGATCGCCTAAGATTCAGGTCATCAACGACACCACACTCACCATTCTAATGGCGAGCGGAGAGGTCACCTTCACCAAAGCCAACAAACCTGTAGAGACATTTTCGCTCACGGGCTACTGGAAAGAAGAGACTACCAGTGGCAGCGCGCGACACCTATTGATTTACCCTAACGAAGAAGAGGTAGGTGCGATTGCTACCATCATTATGGAAGACGATGACATACTTGACGGCAGTATGTCACATGTGATTTCTTGGGATAAAGAAGCACTGACGGGTCAGATTACCTATATAGGTGAAACCGAAAAGAGTTTCGACATTGCTGCTATTGATATGAATCACCTTCACTTCAAGTTCGGCAGCAAGAGAACGCTCACCAAGCAACCTCGCGCCGCAGTGGCACCTAAAGACCTTGTAGGCACTTGGACTACGGAGGCAAACGCAGGGATTATGGGCATGAAAATGACGATTACTGTGGACGAGAATGGCGATTGCCAGATTCATTACACCAAAGAGAGCATATCTGGCTCTCAAGACGGCACTGCAACGGGCAAAGTGCATTACTGTCCACGAGCAGGCATGGGTGTGCTGGTACCTGTGGAATATAACACCGATGACGAGTTCGCACAACTGTTCGATGGTTTCGAATGTGGTATCTTCACCGCAATTTCGAGCACACAGATTGGTGTTTCAATGGCAGTGGTTGGCATAGAAGGCGAGCTTATCTTCACCAAACAATAATACGCAATGCAACATCCTAAACAGTCGAAAAAGCAAATTGCATTACGATATATATTTATTGTTTGCGGTTGCATTGCTGTTATATTAGGAACAATAGGTGTGGTGGTGCCAGGTTTGCCCACCACACCCTTTGTATTGCTTGCCTCATGGTGCTTCTATAAGAGTTCGCCACGCTTGCAAGCATGGTTATTGCAATCCTTCTTGGGCAAATACATCCGCGACTATAAGGAGAAAGGGGGACTCACCATGCGCAAGCGTCTGTACATTATTGCCTTGATGGCGACAATGGTGAGTGTATCCATTATTTTCTTTATTCCGAATAGGACAGTGGACATCATCGTGGGCGTAGCAGGACTGATAGGGTGTATTGTCGTGGGGTTTGTGGTTCCCAAAGCAAAAGGAGAGAAGAAATGAAAAAGATTCTATTTGTTTGTCATGGCAACATCTGCCGCAGCGTGATGGCAGAGATGATGATGCGCCATCTGGTGGCGCAAGATGCGACATATATCATTGACTCCTGCGCTACTTCGCGCGAAGAGATTGGCCATGATATTTATCCGCCAGCCAAACGCTGTTTGTCGGCTCACGGTGTGCCATTCACGCGTCATGCGGCACGCCAGATTACGCGCGAGGATTATGAGAATTTTGACATGATTCTCTGCATGGAAGACTACAATATCCGCAACCTCCGCCGTGTCTTGGGCGAGGATATTATGCAGCGCGATGCTGCACTTCCTCAACCCAAGATTCGCCGTCTTTTGAACCGCGATGTAGCCGACCCGTGGTACACAGGCGACTTCGAAGCCACCTACCGCGACCTTATGGAAGGGTGCAGAGCTTTGCTAACTCACTTACGAAAATAAATAACATAAAAAAATCCTGCCCATATGAGCAGGATTTTTTTATGAATATAGTATGCTCTATTATGGCAACATCACTACTTCGAATACGTTGCCTGCATCAACCAGTTTCTTCAAGGTTGCTTGTACTGTTTCGGCAGTAATTGCCTCTACGGCTGCTTTGTAGTCTGCTATATAGTTGATACCGTTTACATAGTGACTATCCAGAGCATCTAACCAATAGCCATTCTTCTCGAGGTTTTCCTCAAAGTCTTTGAGCATGGCCTCTTTTTCTTTGTTGAGGTCTTTTGCCAAAGGACCATTCTCGACAATTGTCATCACTTCCTCGTGAATAATACCCATCAGTTTGGTTTGCTTCTCAGGGTCAGTGTCGAACTGCATAATCAATACTGCACTTGGCACAGGGCGGATATTCATCCATCCTGCGCAACCTACGCCATACGAACCACCTTCGCGCTCGCGGATAGACTCCAAGTAGCGGGTAGAAAGGATACGACCAATCATCTCCATATTCAAGTCGTTAGCCAAGGTATATGGCATATCGTATGAGGTGTATTGAATACGGTTGCTGGCAGTCTTAGTTTCCATCTTTTGGGTGAAGTAATTTTGTTGTTTACCCAGAGGAACACGCACTTGATGATCCACTACTTTCTCTTTCTTCTTATTAGCTTTGAGCCCACCCAACCATTGGCACACTTGCGCTTTGAAAGCAGCGTCCTCTGGGTTCACATTGCCCACAAAGAAGAACGTGAAGTCAGCAGGATTAGCAAAACGAGCTTTATACACCTCCAATGCCTTATCCAATGACACTTTGCCAAGCAATTCAGTAGTGAAAATAACGGTTCGCTCAGAATTGTTGCTTGTCATCATTTGGATAGAATCGTTGAACACTACTTTAGGATTCTTATCGCGGTTAGCCAATTGCGATTCCAAGATACTCATCAATGTCTGATAAGACTCCTCATCACGACGTGGAGCAGTGAAGTACAGGTAGTTGAGTTGGAGCAATGTTTCCAAATCTTTTACAGTTGAAGAACCCGATAGGCTTTCTGAATTACCACTAATGCGTGGCGAGAGTGATACACGTTTGCCTGTCAAAGCTTTTTGCAAGTCGGTAACGTTCATATCCGCCAAACCTGCCAATTCCACGACATCTGTTGCCAATAGTGCAGAAGGCAAATCTTCGGTCTTAACTTGTGAGTAGCCACCCAAAGAAGTAGCATAGAACAATATCTCATCTTGCTTAAAATCAGTAGGTTTAACAATGACACGCACCCCGTTGGATAGTGTCCACTCGGTAGTACCCAGAATCTCGTTGTATGCTGTCTTGCGGATTTTGCCTGCTTTAGGTGCATTCTCCACCAATGTGGTGCGAATCTCCTCTTCCACAGGTGCTTCGATTGCCTCGTTTTTCACCGCTGCCAACATCTCAATCGCCTCTGTCTCGGTAGGAAGAACGACATTCTCATCTTCGGGCGCTTGGAAAGAGATAATCAAGTTGTGGTCAGTAACCAATTGCTGTGCAATCTGGTTAAGCATATCCACATTGATTGCAGGCAGGATTTGTTGAATCGTCTCATATTCCCACTTGATACCAGGAATAGGTGAGCCGTCCAAGTAGTGGCGGATATACTCTTGCGCGTGCGCGATATTACGAACGGTGTTGCGCTCGTTGTAAGATTTTTCGTAAGCAGCCAAGGTCTCTTTCTTCACACGGTCTAACTCTGCGTATGTAAAGCCATATCGGCGCATCTTCTCCAATTGGGTGAGAAGGTCCTTGTATGCTGCTACCTCTTGACCTTTCTTTGCCATGTAAATAGCCACAAACGCATCTTTCTCCTTCACCAACTCGCCATAATATGACCCTGCACCTACGAACGCCGCCTCTGGTTTCATTGCTAACTCAGAAAGACGATTGTTGAACATATCGCAAACAAGTTCAATAGCAATAGTTTGCAGGTAATCTACATTGGTTCCGCGCAATTGCTTTGGCAATGGTTCTTTCTTGAACTCCAACTCAATGCGGGTGTATTGTGCCTCTTTATCACGCACGATAGCCACGATAGGTTGCTCATTGTCGTTTACTGAGTACAATGGACGCTCGCCACGGTTCTCGCGAGCAGGCACATCTGCCCAGAGAGCTTTAATCTTTTGCTCAACTTGATCTACATCAATATCACCGACCACGATAATCGCTTGGTTGTCTGGACCATACCATTTCTTATAATAGTCGCGAAGCGCATCGTAAGCGAAGTTGTTGATTACGGCGGTATCACCAATCACATCGCGTTTAGCATATTGACTACCTGGGTATTTGAGTGGGTTAATGGCTTTCCACATGCGGCGATTAGCTTGTGCGCCAGTACGCCACTCCTCACGGATAACGCCACGCTCCGCATCAATCTCTTCTGGCAACAGCAACAAACCGCATGCCCAGTCGTGCATTACGAGCAAAGCAGAGTCGATGATGCCTTCGCGGATGGTTGGCACTTCGCTGAGGCGATAAACAGTCTCGTCGAGTGAGGTGTAGGCATTGATGTTTCCACCGAAGTTCACACCGATAGACTCGAAGTACTCAATGATACCTTTGCCTGCGAAATGCTCGGTACCATTGAACGCCATGTGCTCCAAGAAGTGAGCCAAACCGTTCTGGTGGTCTTCTTCGAGGATAGCACCTACCGCTTGTGCGATATGGAACTCGGCACGTTGCTTAGGATATTCATTGTGACGGATGTAATAAGTCAGACCATTCTCCAACTTGCCCACGCGCACTGCTGAATCAATAGGCAGTGGTTGTGGTTGTTGCGCTACCGCTACGAGCGACAACGCCAGCACCATGATGCATAGAATTAACTTTTTCATATTTACAAATTTTGGTTAATTTTCTATAATTTATTTTATTTCTTCATTCTTCTCAGCCACTTCGTCTTGGCTCTTGGTTCCTTGTTCCTGAGTCTCATTTTCTTTCTTCTTGCGTGGGGCGCGTTTCTTTTTGGGTTTCTCCTCTTCGCCTTTTAGCCTCATCGCCTCATTCGCCTCTATGATTTCATCGGTGCGACTCACCCAAGGGCGAGGACCAAGAATTGCCTCCACATCGTCGGAGGTAATCACCTCTTTTTCAATCAACATTTGCGCCAACTTATTATGTCCCTCCGCATTTTCTTCGAGAATCTTCTTGGCACGTGCCATCTGTTCTGCAATAATAGCACTGGTCTCACTATCAATCACTTCAGCAGTCTTCTCCGAATAGGGTTTCACAAATCCCATATCATAGCGACCCGTAGAGTCATAGTAACTGAGGTTCTTCAACTTGTCGGACATACCATAGTACGCCACCATAGCGTATGCCTGTTTGGTCGCACGCTCCAAGTCGTTCAATGCGCCTGTAGAAGTCTGCTGCAAGAACACTTCCTCCGCAGCGCGACCACCTAACAAAGAGCAGAGATTATCCATGATATGGTCTTTGTTGGTCAATTGTCGCTCCTCTGGCAGATACCAAGCCGCACCCAACGCCATACCGCGAGGCACGATGGTCACTTTCACCAATGGATTACCCCAACGCAATAGCCATGAGATAGTCGCGTGACCTGCTTCGTGATAAGCCACCGAACGCTTCTCTTCTTCAGTCATAATCTTGTTCTTTCGTTCCAAGCCACCGATGATACGATCCACGGCGTCCATGAAGTCTTGCCGGCTAACACTCTTGTGGTCATTACGCGCCGCTATCAAGGCAGCTTCGTTGCAGACATTAGCAATATCCGCACCCGAGAAACCTGGCGTTTGTTTCGCCAAGAAGTTGATGTCCAAGTCCTTATCTATTTTAATACCTGCTATATGCACACCAAAAATCTCTTTGCGTTCTTGCAAGTCGGGCAACTCCACATGTATCTGTCTGTCAAAACGACCAGCACGCAACAGCGCAGCATCCAAGACATCCGCACGGTTGGTCGCTGCCAAGATGATCACACCCGAGTTGCTACCAAATCCATCCATCTCTGTAAGCAGTTGATTCAGCGTCGATTCGCGCTCATCATTACCACCACCCATCATGTTATTGCGGCCGCGAGCACGTCCCACGGCATCAATCTCATCAATAAAAATAATAGCAGGCGCTTTCTCCTTCGCCTGACGGAACAAGTCACGCACACGGCTGGCACCTACACCCACGAACATCTCCACGAAGTCGCTACCCGACATCGAGAAAAATGGCACATTCGCCTCGCCTGCTACCGCCTTGGCGAGCAACGTCTTACCCGTTCCTGGAGGTCCTACAAGCAGCACACCCTTCGGAATCTTACCACCCAAGTTGGTGTATTTGGTAGGGTTCTTGAGGAAGGAAACAATCTCCTCAACCTCCTGCTTTGCGCCTGCCAAACCAGCCACATCCTTGAAGGTGATTTTATCTTTCTTATCCTTGTTTTGCACCTCTGCTTTCACTTTGCCCACATTGAAGATACCTCCAGGACCACCGCCTGCCACATTGGCCATACCGCGGCTCATCCATACGAAGAAGAGTACAATCAATACAAAAGGCAGAATATTCACCAGTATGAGGTACCAGTCGCCTTTGGACTTGGCGTAGCTTACATCTATAGCCGCTTTGCCTGCCTCTTTGCGAGTAGCGTTCACGCCATCAATATACTTGGCGAACTCCTCCACAGAAGGCACATGCATCTTCAGTTTGCCATTCGCGTTTTCGCCTTTCTCTTGGTTGTTGAAGACCAATACATATTTCTCGGGACGAATCTTCGCCTCAGCAGTATTGTCATCATATACCGTGACGGAAGCCACGACATCGTTCTCCACGTATGCAATAAACTTAGTGTAACTCAGGTCTTTGTCTATACCTTTCTCACCACCCACGGGGAAGAAGAGAAAGATCAACAGACCTATCGTAATAGCATAATAGAGCCAAGTCAGCGGCGAGCGCTTTGGCTTCTTGTTTTGGTTGTTCGTTTGATTAGGTTGTTTAGGTTTTTGTTCTGCCATAAATCCTTAATTCTTAATTCAAAATTCTTAATTCAACATTACACTTCTGGAATTTCGGTAATCTTGCCATCCGCCCACAGGTGCTCAATGTCGTAGTAGGCACGTGGTTCGCGTTGCATGATATGTACAAAGATATTGCCATAATCCAGCACTATCCACTCTGCGTTGTCGCGTCCATCCACGAAAAGTGGGTGTACGTGTGTTTGTGTACGAACGAAACTATCCACTTCATCTGCTATTGCTGCCACTTGTGTGTTCGAACCGCCCTCTGCGATGATAAAATACTCCGCAGGTGCAATAGGTAGTTTGCGTAAATCCACAGTCACAATGCGTTGTCCCTTACGATTCTGAATACCCTCTACAATCGTTTCTACTAATTTCTTTGTTGATACTTCTTTTTTCATTATATATTTTTCGTTTTCAGTTTTCACCTTTCAGTTTTCACCTTTCACCTTTCACTTTTCACCTTTCACTTTTCACCTTTCAGTTTTCACTTCTACAAATTTCGCGCCAAAGGCAAACCGCATGCCATTTTGGCACACTCACGCAATTTATTAAATTCGCGACAAAGGTACAAAAAAAAATGGATATGTGCAAGAAAAATGCTTTTTTATTGCCATAGGCTACATTTTTTTGCAGTAACTGCTCCTTATCTGCTTCTTATTTTCTACTTATCTGCCCTTCATCTGCCCCTGTTTAGCCCTTCATCTGCCCCTCATTTGCCCCTCATTTGCCACCCATCTCCATTGGAACCTCATTGGAACCTCATTGGAACCTGATTGGAACCTCATTGGAACTTCACCATGTTTTTACCGAGAGACATACCTAATTTCCAGCACCTTTCGCCAAATCTTCACCTACAAAAAAACGCACCTCTGCAAGAGA